>JAUPKM010000166.1 GCA_030837445.1 Actinomycetota bacterium | reverse complement strand
CGGTCCGCAACACCCGGGCAGACGCGATCCACATTACCGAGGGTGCCAGCCTCGGTACCGTTACCGACGTCGTCGTCCGCAACTCAGGCGATGACGGTATCGCGATCGTCTCCTATGCGGGCGACGGCGATCCGGTCAGTCGGGGCATCACGATTCTGCGGCCCCGCGTGTTCGGCCAAAGCTGGGGGCGGGCCTTCGCCGTCGTGGGCGGCGACCGCATCACGTGGCGGAATGTCTACGCAGAGCGTTCGAGCGGGGCAGGCATCTACCTCGCGACTGAGGCTCACTTCAACACTCATCCGACCACGAACATTCTGGTGGACGGCGCGACCATCAAGTACGCGAACCGTACGGCATCGGTGGATCACGGTGCGGTGGTGCTGTTCAACGGCACGGCCGGGGTCACGAACCGCAACCTCACGCTGCGGAACCTGACCATCAGCGATACCCGGTCTTCCGCCTCCCGCCAGGTCTCGATCATCAACGCGGCCGGCGCCCGGCACGTCCGGGTGACCATGAACAATGTCGCCGTCAACCGGGGACCGGCAACCCTCTTCTGGACCAACGCCCCGGCCGCGGCCTACCGTCTCAGCGGGTGGACCGATGACGGTGTCGCGGTCGCTCCCCGATTGGGCTGGTGAAAGGTGCTGGTCAGGCTTGGCCCTCGGGTCTGCTCGAAAGCTGGGACGGTCGGGCGGTGATGGCTGCCTGCGCGACAGTCAGTGCCCGCCACCTCGGGGTGAGCACTGGTCCGACATCACCGGTCAGCGTGCGGGTTCGCGCCACGGTCTGACGGATGGACGACGGTCCCACTGCGGAGGTGCGGAACCGACGTCCGACGGCCACCGGACCGATCGCTGGCGTGATCCGGGCGCCCAGCAGTCGGAGGTAGTTGCCGACGATGTCCACCCCAGCGGCCTGCAATCCCGCCCAGGAACCCCAGATCCGCGGGTTCAGGTCGATCAGGAAATACCTGTCCTGGTCGTCGCAGAGGAAGTCGAGTTGGAATAGTCCCCGGTAACCCAACGCGGCCACCAACCGCTGAGCTGCGGCCAGCAGGTCGGGGCGGTCTACGATCAGGGTCTCGACGGGAGGACCCAGCGGATCGTCGGCCGCGGGTATCCCTCGATAGGCGCCGGCCACCATCACCTCGCCGCGATCGGCGACGCCTCCGACGTTCCACACTTGACCCGGGATTTGTTGCTGAAACATCACCGAGTCCGGCGACACCTCCAGGTTTGCCAGGGCAGCCGGAATCTCCGCCGCGTCGGCGACAAGTCGGACCCCGTCGCCGCCGGAGCCAAGCCGGGTCTTGACCGCCAACGGCCTGCCGGCGGGCACCTCGGATGCCTCCGCCCAGGTGTCAGGCACGGACACTCCGACGTCGGCGGCGAGTCGGGTGTACAGCAACTTGTCGTAGATGGCGGTGTCACGTAGGCCAGCCGCGTGTACGCGATGAAGCCGCGGAGATTCCTGCCATTTCTCGCTGGCGACCAACTCCGAACCGATCAAGTCTGCAGTCTGGACATCCCGGAGGTCATCGAGGATTGACAGGATGGGTCCCACGTCCACAGCACCGTTCGGGTCTCGGGCCAGCACTGGCTTCGTCGAGGAGAAGGCGACCCGTTCCAGGGTGGTGCGGATCAGCTGCCTGCGGCTTCGCTCCTTGCCGGTGAATCGGATCACGCGCACTCCGTGCCCGGACAGCGCGGCACCGAACTGGACCATCCCCTCCCACGAGGTCAGGTCGGCGCAGACGACAGTGGGGGGCCGAACTTCGGTCATCGTTGACCTCGAGAAGTGTGGTCTGTCACGAATCGCCTCCGCTTGCTCAGCCGGAGCCACGGGTCAGGCTGGTGACGGTGCGGAGAATGATCTTGATGTCTAGCCAGAGCGACCAGTTTTCGATGTAGAAGTTGTCGTAGCGGGCTCGTGCGGCGATGGAGGTATCTCCGCGCAGGCCATGGATCTGCGCCCATCCGGTGAGGCCGCACGGCACCCGGTGCCGGCTGCCGTAGTACGGGTACAGCAACCCGAATTGCTCCACGAAGTGCGGACGTTCCGGGCGCGGGCCGACGATCGACATGTCTCCCCGCAGGATGTTGAACAATTGCGGCAGCTCATCAAGCGAGCTCTTCCGCAGCAATTTGCCAAACCAGCTCACCCGGTTGTCATTGCTGATGTTCCACTTCGTCTCGGACTCGCCGGGGTCAGCGGGCCGCAGGCTGCGGAACTTCAGTACTTCGATTGTCCGGCCGTCGATTCCCACCCGCTCCTGTCGGAAGATCACCCCGGGGCCGTCGACGATCCTGTCTAGGGCCGCGATCAGCAGCAGCAGCGGAGATAGCAGAACAATCGCCAGTCCGGCGACCACGGCGTCCCCGGCTCGCTTCAGCGGCCAGAACGGCGATCGGAAGGCCGGTCGACGAAGCCGCACCAGCGGGATATCCGACACGACATCTGTGCCACCGCGCACGGAGGGCAACTCGAACAACCGGGGCACGACTGCGACGCCGCCGGGCAGCCGATCGGCGCTGCGGATTATTCCCACGAGGTCACTCTCGGGTTGGTGGGTGTAGGCCACCAGCACATACTCGACGTTGTACTCCGCCATCAGTTCGGGCAGTTTGGGCAACGGCCCCAGCAGGGGTAGCGGCAGGTCGGTTGCCATCCCAGGCGGTGGGGAATCGACAAAACCGATGGGCTCCAGCCCGCACGATCGTTCCCGCATCAGGGCATGGGCGATGCCGGTACCGACCATTCCGCAGCCGACGATCAGCGTGGCCTTCCCGATCAGACGGCGGGACCGCATGTAACGGATGAAGGCGTACCCGATGGCACGCACCGCCACCAGGGCGACAAAGGCACCCAGCCAATCGAGGATCGGGGCCTGGCCCTGGGTGTAGTGGGTCGCGACGATCACCAGGGTGGACAGTCCGGTGGCCATCAGGAATCTGCCTGCCAGCAACGGCAGGTCATTCAGGATCGACAACGTGAAGCGGCTCCGATAAAGCCCCGCCTCGCTGTTGAAGCCAATGTAGAAGACGCCCAGGAGCAAAGCACCGAAGTCGAACTGGTCGAAGACCAGCGACAGCACGACGAGCGTTGCGACGTCCAACAGGACCAACAGCAGCCCGGCGCCGCGGCGGCGGAAGTACCCGGGCCGGGGCACGATCTCGGCGGATCCGCTGACTGCGGTCGCCGGCACCCGTTCAACCTGGGCTTCGTCACTCAAGGCAACTACTCCATCGGGGTGATAGCTGGATGATTGGCTTCCGGTCTGTCCGTTGTCATGGTAGCGGCTACCGAACCGAAGGCGGACAGCCATCGTCCGCCTTCAGTTCGGGGACGCTACTTCTGCTGCGTGAAACTCAGCGTTCCCAGCGGAGATGTGCCCTGGCTGTTGTTCGCTGCCATCTGCACCCGGTAGACCGCGCCCTTGCGCAGCCCGGCGAGCACCTTCGAGGTGGCAGTCGTCCTGATCCAGGGGCCGAATTCACTGGTGGAGTTCGGTCGGGAGACCCGCACCATGTACCCGGTCACTCGGCTGCCGCCGTCAGAGGCCGGCCGAACCCAGGCAACGATCGCCTGGCCGGGGGCAGGGAAGGCGGTGATCCTGGCTGACGGGATGGCGCTGGGGGTGGTCGCCTGCCGGAAGCCGAAGGTAGTCAGCGGCGAATTTCCCTGACTGTTCACCGCGATGACCTGGGCCTTGTAACTGGCACCCTTGGTCAGGCCGGTGAAGGTCCAGGAATTTGAACCCGCTGTCCGCCACGGGCCGAAGACCGTGGACGAGTTCGGTTCCGAGATCCGCACCAGGTAGCGCAGAATCGGCGCCCCGCCATCACTGACCGGTCGTTGCCAGACGGCCGCCGCAGCGCCAGGAGATGGGTAGGACGTGATCCGCGGCGATTGGATCGCGGACGGCGTGTTCGGCTGTCGGAATCCGAAGCCCACGGGGGTGGAGCCGCCCTGACTGTTGACGGCGACGATTTCCACCCGGTAGTTGGCACCCAAGGTCAGCCCGGCCAAGGTCATCTGAACGCGAGGGGTCGACATCCAGGGTCCGAAGACGGTGGGCTGGTTGGGCCTGGACACCCGCACCAGGTAACTGGTGACGGTCGCTCCGCCGTCCGACACGGGCCAGGTCCAGGCGATCACCGCGCGGCCGGCGTCCGGGAAGGACGCGACCCGGGGGGCGCGGATGGGTCCTGGGACATTCGGCTGCTTGAACGCAAACGTCGTCACCGGCCCATAGCCCACCCGGTTTCCGGCTGCGATCTGCACCCGGTAGTTGGCACCTCGGGTCAATCCGGTGATCGCGCGGGTATTGCCGCCGATCGCCACCCAGGGTCCGTACACCGACGGGTTGTTGGGCAGCGAGACGCGAATCCGGTTGCCACTGACCGGGGCACCACCGTTGGCTGCCGGGGCGAGCCAGGAGACGGTGGTCTCACCCGGACCGGGCGAACTCACCACTCGGACCCCACGGACGGGTCCGGGCACCGTCGCCGGTGTGACCGGGGCCGACGCCGCGGATCGCGGGGAGGTACCCAGGGCGTTGGTCGCGGTGACAGTGAAGGTGTAGGCCCGACCGTTGGTGAGGCCCGGCACCGCGCAGGTGAGCGCGGCGCCGCCGACCACGCAGGTCCGGCCTTCCGGCGCGGAACTGACGGTGTACTTGGTGATCGGGGAGCCGCCGGTTGATGCAGGGGCCAGCCAGCTGACTGTGGCCCTACCGTTGCCACCGGTCGCAGTCACGGACCGCGGCGCGCTCGGGGTAGCGATATAGGTGAACGAGTTCGCCAGCGTGCCGGTGCCCCCCGGGGTCGTCACCGCGACGTCAACCAAGCCAGCAGCATGCGGAGGTGTTCGAGCCACGAGTGAGTCGCCCACCCAGAACACGGTGGGCGACTCCACGCCGCCGAAGGTCACATCCGTAGCGTCCGACAGGCCCGTTCCGGTGATCGTCACGTCCTGACCGCCAAGGTAGGAGCCAGTGGGGGGCGCCACCCCCGTGACCACCGGGGCGGCCTGGTAGGTGAACCCGCCTGTGTCCGTCGCCGAGCCGCCCGGAGTCGTGACGACCACATCGACCGCTCCAACGGCGTGCGCCGGTGTGTTGCCCGTCAAATACTCGTCGTCGTTGACGACGATGTTGGTGGCGGGTACACCACCGAAGGTGACAGAGGTGGTGCCAGTCAGATCGGTCCCGAACAGGTAGAACTCAGTTCCACCTGCTATCGGTCCGGCGTCTGGCAGGACGCCGAAAATCGTCGGCGCGGCAGCGATCGATGCCTGTGGCCCGGCAGCCGGCGCCGCCTGCGAGAGGCCGGGAACGGCAAGTCCCAGACCCGCCGCGATTAGCACGACGACGAAGATGCGGGAGAGCGTGCCCAGCAGGTTCCGGGCAGGCGCAGATGACGACATTCAGACCACCCCCGAGGTGGGATAGAAGTTCACCTCTGATGATACGCCTGCTGATAGCGCGGTGGGAAACCGCTCATGTCTTCACGGGTGATTTCGGCTGTCGGATGACACCCTCGGCTGGCGCGCTAGCCTGGGCCGGTGACCGGGATCAGTGACCCGTTGGATCCGAGGCTGGCGAACTACCGCGAGCTGCTGGACCAACTAGAGCACGGCCAACTGGATTCCGACTGGGCCGTGGAGTCGATCGGCACCGGCCCGGCTGATGAGATCGGCGCCCTGGGGGAGTCCCTGGTGTCAGCGGCAGCCACGCTGTCGGCGCGGTTCGAACGGGAGCGCCAGTTCTCGGAGGTGTCACGCGCGATCGTGCAAGGGATGTACCTGGACGAGGTGTTGGACCACATCTATGAGTCCTTCCGCCCGCTGATCCCGTACGAACGAATCGGTTGTGCTCTCTTGGAGGCCAACGGTGCGATCGCCCGCGCGAGGTGGGCGCGGTCGGACAGCCGCAATGTGCAGTTGAAGGTCGGCTTCTCGGCTCGGATGGCCAGCAGCAGCCTTCGAACCGTCATCGAGACCGGACAGCCTCGAATCATCAACGACCTGGTCGGCTACCTCGCTGAACATCCGCGGTCGATTTCCACAAAGAAGATCGTCGCCGAAGGTGTCCAGTCGAGCTTGACGTGTCCGTTGGTCGCGCTCGGGCGACCCGTCGGCTTCCTGTTCTTCAGCAGCACCGAGATCGGGCGGTACGCGACCCTGCACCAGGAGACGTTCCTGAGACTCGCGGACCTGGTGTCCCTGGCGGTAGAGAAGTCCAGGTTGTACGACGAGATGGCCCGGCTGAACGCGGATCTGCTGCAGGCGAGGAAGATCCTCGAGCGACAGGCGACCCACGACGGCCTGACGGGGTTGCTCAACCACGGCGCCATCTTGGACGAGGTCAGCCTGCTCCTCGCCGACGAGGTGGCCGGCAGGGATCCGCTGGCGTCCCCGGTCGCGGTGATGATGATCGACATCGACCACTTCAAATTCGTGAACGACTCCTACGGCCACCCGGTCGGAGACACAGTGCTGCGGTCCGTCGCGGAGTTGTTGGCTGGGGCGGTCGGTGAACGTGGTCAGGTCGGCCGCTATGGCGGCGAGGAATTTCTGGCCATCGCGCGGGTGCAAGACGCCGAGGAGGCCTTCGAGCTGGCAGAACGGCTGCGGCAGGCGGTGCAGCACGAACCGATTGGCGGGCGGTCCAAGGGGATCTCGGTCACTGTCAGCGTGGGGCTGACCACCCCCGTGGGCGGCGCCGGGGAGGGGTCGCAGGAGTTGATTGAGCGAGCCGACGCGGCCCTGTACCGCGCCAAGAAGGCGGGTCGCAATCGAGTTGTGGTCGGCTAGCAGTTCGATTGCTCACCGGCTAGTTCCGAGGACCTCGGTGCGGTAGCGTGCCGAGCACTGACCTCCAGCCGAAGGGCGCAATGCCGTGGGCGATTTCGACGACTTCATCGACGGGATGTATCCCTACCGGCGGGAGTTCCCGAACTACCGTCGCATTCCCGATGAGCCCGTCGGCCGGCCGGAGATCTATCAGGAGATCGCCGGGATGGCCGGCCGAGAGGATGCCATCGGCGACCAAGGCCGTGTCTCCGGCAGCCTCTACAGCGGAGACCATGAGCACTACGCGTACTTGGGTGAGGTCTTCTCAACGTTCTCGCACGCCAATGTGCTGCAGCGTGACATGTACCCTTCGGCGACGAAGTTCGAAGCAGAGATAGTCGCGATGGCGTTGGATCTGCTCAATGGTCCCGAGGCTGGCTCCGATGCCTGCGGGGTGGTCACCGGTGGCGGATCCGAGAGTCTGATCAGTGCGCTGTACGCCTACCGGGAGGCAGCCCGAACGGAACGGGGTGTGACCCGGCCGAACGTAGTGCTGCCGACGACGGCCCATGTGGCGCTGGACAAGGGTGCGCACTGGATGAACATCGAGGTCCGGCACTCCCCGCTGCAGGCGGACTACCGGGCAGATGTCGCAGCGATGGCCGACCTGATCGACGATCAGACGATCGCGCTGGTCGGCTCGGCTGGAAACTACCCGTACGGGTTGATCGACCCGATCGAGGAAATCGCCGAATTGGCATTGAGCCGGGGAATCGGTTGCCATGTGGACGGTTGCCTGGGCGGTTTCCTCTGGCCCTGGGCGGAGGAACTCGGCTATGACGTTCCGGCGTGGGACTTCCGCGTGCCGGGTGTGACGTCGATCTCGGCGGACACCCATAAGTATGGGTACGCGCTGAAAGGCACCTCGACCCTGCTCTACCGGTCGAAGGAGCTGCGCAAACACCAGTACTTCACCTACCCCGATTGGCCGGGTGGACTGTATCTGTCGCCCGGACTGGCGGGCTCGCGATCCGGTGGTCTGATCGCGTCGACCTGGGCGGCGATGGTCACCACCGGGCGGTCGGGCTACCTGGCCTCCGCCGCCGACATCCTCTCCACAGCCGCGATCCTGCGGCACGGCGTTGCCGAGATCGACGGGCTGGCGGTGATGGGTGATCCGCTGTTCCTGGTGGCATTCGAGTCCGACGACCCAGCTGTTGACATCTACCTGGTCAACGATTCATTGAAGGAGGCGGGCTGGCGGTTGAACTCGCTGCAACTCCCGCCCGCGTTGCACTTCTGCGTCACCCGCCCCAACACCGGGGAGGGGATTGTGGGGCAGTTCCTGGCCGACCTCGCGGACGGAGTCCAATATGCGCGCGACCACGTCGGTCAGCCTGCTGTGAGCGGGGCCATGTACGGCTTCGGCGGGACACCGCAGGGCAATCAGACGATCAACATGCTGATGGTGGGGGTGCTCGACGCGATGCACGAGGTGGCCCCTTCGGCAGGGGTGTGAGGTGACCTCGACGGATGGCTGGATCCTTGCCATCGACTTGGGCAACGGTGGCCCGAAAGTGGCGGCGGTCGCGCTCGACGGCAGTATCCTCGGGACCGGATTCCGGGCGGTGTCGGTCGAGATCGGACTAGACGGGACCGCCACTCAGGACGCCGTCGAGTGGTCTGTGGCGTTGGTCGAGGCGGTGGCCAGCGCCACCTCGAACGCGATCAGGGACGCGGGCCTCGAGCTGGCGAACCTCCGAGCCGTCGGGATCACCGGCCAGTGGGGCTCGACGGTACCGGTCGGCGCCGACGGTGAGCCGGTCGGACCGGTGTTGCTCTGGGCCGACACGCGGGCCCGTCGACACGCCCGCTCGATTGTCGGCGGACCGATCTCGGTGGCGGGTTTCGCGCCACAGAAGGTGCTCCCGTGGGTGCGGTTGACGGGCGGCGCACCCAGCCCGAGCGGGGCGGATCCGACCGGACACTCCATGCTGTTGCAGCACGAGCTGGCCGAGGTCGGCCAGCGATGCCGGTGGTTGATGGAGCCGGTGGACTACCTGGCGTTCCGGCTCACCGGCAAACCGGTGGCGACGCCCGCCTCCATGATCCTGTCCTGGCTGACTGACAACCGGCCAGGCACGGCGTTCGGCTACCACGCTGATCTGGTCCGAAGGGCCAGGCGCGATCCTCGACTGCTGCCGGAACTAGTACCGACTGGCTCCGTGCAGGGACCGCTGCTGGCAAGTCGGGCGGCGGAGTTGGGATTGCCGGCCGGGGTCCCGGTGGTCACCGGAATCCCGGATCTTCATGCGGCGATCGTGGGTAGCGGGGCGGTCCGACCATACGATTCCCACCTGGCCATCTCCACCACCGCCTGGCTCTCGGCCCGGGTGCCCTTCAAGAAGACCGACGTGCTGCACTCAATCGCGACAGTTCCCGGGCTCGACCCCGACTTCCCGCTGATCGGCAACAATCTGGAGACAGGCGGCGCTGCGTTGTCTTGGCTGCGCGAGCAGATCATCGCCCCCGCTGACGGTCTCGCCGGGGGCGGCAGCGGGATCGGCGCCCAGGGCGCGGCGCCACCGGCCGCGGCGCCGACCTATGAGGAGCTCACCGAGTTGGCGGCCCGGGTGCCGGCCGGCAGCGAGGGTGTCATCTTCACGCCCTGGCTGGCAGGTGAGCGCACTCCGGTCGAGGACAAGAATCTGCGTGGCACGTGGCTGAATATGTCGCTGCGCACGGATAGATCGGCACTGGTGCGGTCCGTGCTGGAGGGCGTCGCCCTCAACGTCCGATGGATGTTCGGCTACTACCAGAAGTTCCTGGGGCGTCCGGTTCCCCGGATCCGGATCATGGGCGGCGGTGCCCGGTCTCCGCTGTGGTGCTCGATCATCGCGTCCACCCTGCGGGTGGAAGTAGAGCAGGTGTCAGATCCGATGCACGCCCAGCTCCGGGGGACGGCCCTATGGGCGAGAGTCTGCCTCGGCGAGATCACTCTCCAACAGGCGGCCGGGATGGTTGCCGTGGCGGAGACCTTTGCCCCGGATCCGCAGGACAGCCTCGTGTATGAGGAGCTTTACAAGGAATATCGGCGACTCTACGGCACCCTCAAGGGCACCTACCGGCGGCTCAACGCCGGGTAGCGGTGTGACGCCTGGCGTTACCTTCCGCCTGATGCGGTGCTAGCGCCAGCCGAGCCGATCCGGCAGCGCCGATCCGTTCTGGCTCCAGCCGGTGAGGGTGAAGGCGGCCGCCGGGCTGTTCGTCCAGAAGGCGGTTGGGCCGCCGGTCACTGTGATATTCCGCAGCGAGACGTTCCGGTGCGTGCCCCCGTTGTTGATTATGGCCACCTGGCGCGCGGCCCCGGCCCTGGTGCCGGTGATGTTCAGGTTGCGGACCGTGATGTTGCTGTTGACGCCGCCCGCGCTGTTGTAGATCATGACGGCCCCATGGTCGACCGAGG
>JAUPKM010000165.1 GCA_030837445.1 Actinomycetota bacterium | reverse complement strand
TGCCCGCAGCCCCGTACGAGGTGAGCACCTGGGTCTATGGACGCAGAGTGGCCCGCAGCGGACATGTGGTGTGGTCGCGGAACTACTACTCCGTGCCGTTCGCCCACATCGGTGCACGGGTCGACCTACGCGTCACCGACACGACGATCGAGATCTACCGCCACGATGAACGCCTGGGCAGTCACCTGCTGCTGGGCGCGACGGCCGTCAACCAGTATCGAACCAACGACGCCGACCTTGCCCACGGCCACCACTGGCAGGAATGGGACCAAGACCGCATCGATGCCTGGGCCGCACGGATCGGACCGGCAACGACGACGGTGATCGGGAAGATCTTCGAGTCCGTGCAGATCCAGGAGCAGGGCATCGACCCCGCTCTGGCAGTCCTGCGACTGTCGCGCCGATTCTCCCCGGCACGGGTGGAGGCGGCCTGCGGGCTCGCGTTGCGCGGCCCGGTGCGGTCCCCGCGCTACGCGCATCTGCGCCCGATCCTGGACACCGGACAGGACACCACCGGGCCCGACATACCCGTGGACGCCACCGAAGACGGCGGCTACGTGCGCGGCGGCGACTACTACACCGGTGGTGCCCGATGAACCATCTGGACACCGAAACGAAACGCAAACTGCGTGAGATGAACGCCGGCGACCTGCTCGACGCCATCGACACCCAAGACGAGTCGTTGGCCATCAGCCTGCCGTTCGGTGAACGAGTGAAACTGGCCGTGGATGATGCCTACGCCACGTTCACCCACTCCAAAGTGACCGGTCTGGTACGCCGGGCAGGTTTGCGCTACCCCAACGCCGACCTGCGCCGCATCGACCTGCTCGACCAACGCGGCCTGGACCGGCACCTGCTCACCCAGCTGGGGTCGTGTTCGTTCATCGGCAGGCAGCAGAACGTCGTCTTCCACGGATTCACCGGGTCCGGGAAGTCCTACCTGGGATGCGCAACCGCTAAACGTGCCTGCGAACATCGCATCCGCGCGCACTACATTCGCATGCCCGACCTGGAAGAAGCATGGGTCGCCGCTGCGGACAAGCCCGGAGGGGCAGGCAAATTCCTGCGCAAGTATGCCGCGTACACACTGCTCGTCCTCGACGAATGGCTCCTGGACCGGCCAGGGGAATCCATGCGCGGCATGCTCCTGGAACTCATGGAACGCCGCTACGGTCTGGCCTCAACAGTGTTCTGCACCCAATACCAGCAGAAGGACTGGCACCAACGGCTCGGCTCCGGCGTCCACGCCGACGCCATCATGGACCGCATCATCCACAACGCCATCTGGGTCGACACCGGCAGCTACACCATGCGCGAACACACCGCAGACAAGGACCACCCACCGTCGCGGACGTAGCCAACACCAGACAGGGCGCCGGTGGCACCCAACCGGCACGGCCACCGGCGCCCACCCGCACGAACCCCGGCACCCAACCCCACGAACCCCCGGCGCTCAAAGCCTCTAATACTCATCCTCGGTCGGTAACGAATTGCGCGTCGAGCGAGCCATCAGCACGGTGCGCGAACATGGAGCCTCCGGGATAGGTGACAGAGCCTCCCTCGCTCGTCACGGCCTCGCGGCGACCCTCTTGACTCAGCATTCACCGACCGGACCAGTCAAGGCATGGAACCGATGACCTTCACGTGCCCGGAGCTCGCTGACGCGATCGAAGCCCTAGATGACCCCACGCACATCCCTCCGGTGAGGTTCCGATTCCAACCGACAACCAATGATCACGATTGACTGCCGGGCAGCGGCGTGCGAGTTGGCGTTTGGGTGGGCGGCCGACCTCAGGAATGGGTCGGATTATCGCCATTTCGGCGACTGTGACAGCAGCCCATCCGTCCCGGCGGCCTTCCCTTCAGCATGGGCAAATGGATAGTGCAGTCCTTCCGCTGATGAGACTCCTACCCGGACCAGGTGGCCGCCAGCCAACCGGCCAGGTCTTCCCTATTCGAATCGGTGGTCTGGGAGTGGCTGATGTTGAGCGTCCAACCGAGGAAGACTGCTCCGCGGGCCTCGCCGCGCAACAGTTCGGAGCGCTTGCCCTGTTTGCCCACGGGCGTATCGCCGACGTGCTCAAGCCTCACGATTCCTGACTTTTGCAGCCAGTCCGTCACAGTTCTACCGTTCACGAGCACAAGTTTGATGTCTTCCGTCTCGATCTGCTGCGCGAGGAATCCCCGATCTGCCTCCAGCATTGTTTGCTGGACGGTGCGAAGTGCCCTGGGAAACGATCCCCACACGGGATCTGTTGCCCACTGCACAAGGTCCAGATGGCACGCGGTTCCCGTGTAGTAGTCCTTGTCGATCCCGTCCAGAACCGTATTGAGCTTGTCGAACCACCGACGGTAGGGATTGACCTTGAAGTAGCGATGACATGCATCAACGACTTGGACGACTTGGGAGTCCGTCAAGTCGACCGTGGATGTCGCCCCGAGAGAATCCAGGTCCTCCAGTCTCTTGCTGCCCGCGGGCAGTTCGGCGCGTGCACTCGTCTGGAATTCGATACGACTGGGGTTGATGCCCAGAGTCGCCACGTCGCAAGTTGTGGGATTCCCGAAGGACAGGACCGGCGTCGACCCGGGCACCACGGGGGCGCCGTCGGGGGTGGCACGCCGAACTCGGTCAGCGAGGTACCGGGCGGTGCTCATGTCATGACTCCCATCCTCTTTGGCCGACTAGACGACACGTTCAGGGTGAATGTCCTCACGCACCGGATGCGCCCGCGTTCCGAGAAGCAGACCGGCCGCCGCGACCTGCCGGACGATTTCCGACCAGGCCTGGTGCATCTGGTCTGCCGAGTCGATCCGGGTCGCGCGGATTCCTTGCTGGTGCATGGGATTGACAAGGTCCTTCAATGCACCTGTTGGTGTGATCCGCAGCCGAGGAAAGCCAGCCTCAGGGCCGTCGACGGCGCGGGCGGCGGGGAAGAAACTGAACGGTTCATCCGGGCCTGCCTCGTCGACCGTTCGACCCCCATACAGCACTGTTCCCAGTGGCCGTGACCCAACCGTCGGGGCGCGACCAGAACTGGTGGCTGGAGGGGTCGACTCGGAGACGAATGCAGACACCACAGCATCCGCGACCAGGTCGGCACCATAACTCTCGGGCAATGAGGCCGACACCGTGGCATCGAATTCGCTGACGACCAGGCAGGTATCCATGGTGAAGAGTCCGCCCGGTTCGCGGGCGTGGGATCCACGTCCGAAGACCACGATCGATCCCGGCGCCAACGTCCGCATGACCCTGCGACCCTGTTGACAGTTGCTGTAGCGGAAGCGATCGCCGAAGACGAAGGGATCGGTGTTTTGCCGGCCCTGCCTGTGGGTGTCGCGCGGGTCGGGTTCATTGCTCGGCGGGCGGATTGGCCAGATCGGTTTATGGAGGAACTCCGGCTTCCCCTAGTTCTCGCGGCCGCGTCCGAGCCTTGTCACCCGCGAAGGTGGCTCCCACTCTCCCCAGAACTGCAACTCGATGTGGCTGAAGGCTTCGCGCGTTGAAGGGTCGGTGGCCTGCCCCGTTGCCTGAAGGAACTTCCGGTCATGTCGCGACCCGCCATACTTCCACCCCATCAGTGCCGAGGAGTCCCCTGCACCAATCCCAATACGCGCGGCCGAATACTCGTGCCCGGGATGGAGAAACTGCAAAAAACGAACCTGACGATTATCTGCTGTCTCCATGTTGTCCACCACTTCACGCACCATCGTCTAAACGGCGCCTCTGCGGCGCACGCAGACACGACTTCCTTGACCACTTTGTCAGAGAACCCCACGCGACATTGCCGTGCGGCCGTTTCTGATGGCGCGAACATGAGGAGTCGCGCCGTCCATCGAGCACCTGTCGAGAAACGGAAGCCTAGTGATGACTCCTCTTCGAATGCCACTGCCGCCGTGCGACGGACGCCGCCGCGAAGGACCAGCCGTGACGACTGCAGGATGAGATCTACCGACACCGCGGGCTATGCAACGTCATCGTCGAGCAGTTCGAGTTGGTCCAAGGCGTCGACGTTGTAGGCGTCCGCGGCGCGGAGGAACCAGGCGCGCGCCATGAGCGCGTCGCCGCGGTCGCGGTAGACCACGCCGAGGTTGAACGCGGCCATGTCAGGGTGGTGCTCCATCGCCTGCAGATACCAGCCGATCGCGTTATCCACGTCCCCCTGCTCGTGGGAAATGTGGCCGAGGTTGATCAGCGCCTGCGTGACACCTGCGTCGGCCGCACGAATCAGCCAGCACCGTTCCTCCTCCACGTCTTCCTGGTGCTCAGCAAGCAGCGCCATGTTGAACAGCGCATCGGCGCTGCCGGCCTCGATCGCGCGCAACCAGAACTCTTGCGCACCAACAGGATCTCCTTCATCGTCGGCGATGCAGCCCAGATCATTGAGAGCCTCCGCGGTGTCGCCGAGGCGAGCCAGCATCTCCCGGGCCGTGGCAAAGTCCCCGGTCTCCCGGGCCAGCACTGCCAGATGGTGCAGGGCCCAGCACGACTGGCCGCCGGAGACTTCAAGCGCCTGCTCGTAGCAGGCGCGGGCCTCATCGAGGCGTCCGTCCGCATAGGCATCGGTCCCCCTGCCGAGCAGAAACATCACCCTCAGCGGTGACTCCTCACCGGCGTCGTCGTTGTCGCTCACACCACCCACCTCCTCCTCACTCGGGCGCACGGCGCGAACGTCCGTGGCGCTCACGTAAGGCCTGCAGCACGCCTGCTGGCTGTTCGTCCAGCGGGCGGATCGTGGCAGCAAACTGCAACCAGTCAATGGCCTCGTCCCACCGCTGATTCCGGATCGATTCCTCCGCCCGGCGAAGGATCACGTCATAGTCCTGCGCGGCTTCGAACGGACGCCCCACGTACACCGGTTCGCCCGTCTCAGGATCGGCCAGCACATCGATCCCTGACCGCGCCACCACCGGGAGGCCTTCCATCTCCTCGTTCGGGATGAACCTCATGGAACCTTCCTCGGGGCGTTCCCACCCCGCCGGCACGACCAACTCCCCTGAGGGCATCCCCGCCAGCCACGCCCACATCACGGTGTCGATGATGTCTAGGTGCAACCAGGGGCACGGACAGGTCAACCCCGACAGCCCATCGACGACAGCCATCTCGACAAAGGCGCCATCTTCGTCAAGGAACCGCACCCCGAAACTTTGAACCTCCTCGGCCCACATTTGGGTATCCAACGGGGTCATGAACCCGACCCTGGTCAGGGACCCATCGGAGCAGAACGTCGCGTTCGGCACCGACCGCCGGTAGCCGACAACGCCCCCAGGAATCCGTCGCTCGATCACTTCCACCGGTACGACCACATTGATGCACTCGCACAGCACAGCCACGACTCCCCCAAACCACGTATCGAACCCTCGACGGGAGCCGACCCGTTACAACTCGGTGCCCTTCTCTTCTCTACTTTCAGGATCGCACCAACCCCCGACAGTCAGGCTGCTACCTGACGGGGGTGGCGACCGTCCGGGAAGGTGTCGCAGTGCCACTCAACCGTCGCCGGGAGTCGGAGACATGTCCCCGGCACCTGGCAGCTACCTCGCCCGAAGCGCGTCTCGACTCGCCCCTGTTGCTGGCGCTCGACGAATTCGGCAACCTTTCGCCACTGCCGTCGCCGCGCGTGCTGCTGGCGGAAGGCGGCGGCACCGGGATCACGACAATGCCGGTCCTTCAATCGCTGTCACAGGCCCGGGACACGTGGGGTGACCACGCGTTCGGCGCGATCTGGCACGCAAACATCGTCAAGGTCATTCTCGGCGGTACTTCCTCCGAGCGAGACCTCC
>JAUPKM010000164.1 GCA_030837445.1 Actinomycetota bacterium | reverse complement strand
GCTGGGGTTCCGCACCCTGGACGAGGCGATCGGGCATGCGGAAGTAATCGATGTCCGCAAGGCGGTGGACCACTGGAAGGCGGCCGGGTTGGACCTGTCGCCAATCCTGTTCGTGCCGGAGACCGACAGCGCTCGCCGCTGCGTGGTGCAGCAGAACCACGGGCTCGATCGGGCGTTGGACAACCAGTTGATCGAGCTGGCAGCAGATGCCCTTGAGCGTGGCGAGCCGGTCCGGGCGCAAGTGGCGATCCGAAACGTCAACCGGACCGTCGGAACGATGCTCGGCGCTGAGGTGACCCGCAGATTCGGCGGCGACGGCCTTCCTGACGGCACCATCGACCTGACCTTCACTGGCTCGGCCGGCCAGTCGTTCGGCGCCTTCGTGCCGGCGGGGATATCACTGCGGCTGGAGGGTGACGCCAACGACTACCTCGGCAAGGGCCTCTCCGGTGGTCGACTCGTGGTTCGCCCCGACCGGGCGGCTCAGTTCCGCGCGGAGGAGCACATCATCGCCGGGAACGTCATCGGCTACGGTGCGACCTCCGGTGAGATCTACCTGCGCGGAATCGTCGGGGAGCGGTGCTGTGTCCGTAACAGTGGCGCCACCGTGGTGGTCGAGGGGGCCGGCGATCACCTCTGCGAGTACATGACAGGCGGCCGGGTCGTGGTGCTGGGCGCCACCGGCCGGAACGTGGCCGCCGGGATGTCCGGCGGGATCGCCTATCTCCTCGATCTGGACGCCGGGCGCGTGAACCGGGACATGGTCGATATCGAACCGCTCGCGGACGCTGATGCGGAGTTTCTCCGGACCGCGATCTCCCGGCATCTCGAGGAGACCGGGTCGGCGGTGGCCGAGGGCCTGCTGGCCGACTGGTCGGCGAGCCTGGCACGGTTCAGCAAGATCATGCCGCGGGACTACCGGCGGGTGCTGATGGCGCAGGCGCGAGCCGAAGCCGAGGGCAGGGACGTGAACGAGGCGATCATGGAGGCAAGCCGTGGCTGACCCAAGAGGTTTCCTGAAGGCCGGCCGGGAACTCCCAGCCCGGCGGCCGGTCGACGTCCGCATCTCCGACTGGCGGGAGGTGTACGAGGACTTCGCCGACGAGCGGCTGCAGACCCAGGCTGCGCGCTGTATGGACTGCGGCATCCCGTTCTGTCACAACGGGTGTCCGCTGGGCAATCTCATCCCGGAGTGGAACGACATGACCCGCCGCTCTGATTGGCGCGGCGCGATCGAGCGGTTGCACGCCACCAACAACTTCCCCGAATTCACTGGACGGCTGTGCCCCGCCCCGTGCGAGACGGCCTGCGTACTCGGGATCAACTCGGACCCGGTGACGATCAAACAGGTCGAGGTCTCGATCATCGATCGCGCCTGGGATGAGGGCTATGTCGAACCCCAACCACCGGAACGGTTGACCGGTAAGACGGTCGCCGTGGTGGGTTCCGGTCCGGCCGGCTTGGCGGCCGCCCAGCAGTTGGCACGCGCCGGTCACACCGTCGCCGTGTATGAACGATCCGACCGGATTGGTGGGCTGCTGCGCTACGGCATCCCGGAATTCAAGATGGAGAAGCATCACATAGATCGCCGGCTCGAGCAGTTGCGGGCCGAGGGCGTCAAGTTCCGCACTGGCGTCGAGGTCGGCGTGCAGGTGTCGGCTGCAGACCTGCGGCGCCGCTACGACGCAGTTGTGATCGCGGTGGGGGCCACGATCCCGCGGGAGTTGGATGTACCCGGCCGGGAACTCGCCGGTATCCACCAGGCGATGGACTACCTGCCACCGGCGAACCGGGTGCAGTTCGGCGACCTCGATATCTCACCGCTGCACGCCGAAGGTAAGCACGTGATCGTGATCGGCGGTGGCGATACCGGCGCAGACTGCCTCGGCACGGCGACCCGACAGGGCGCTGCCTCGATCACCCAGTTGGAGATCCTGCCGCGGCCGACGGCGGCGCGGCCGTCGTCCCAGCCATGGCCGACGTACCCGATGATCTATCGGGTGTCGAGCGCACACGAGGAGAACGGTGAGCGTGTGTATTCCGTCTCGACCACCAGGTTCGTCGGGGAGCAGGGTCGGGTAACTGGCCTGGAGTTGGTCGACGTCGAGTTCGTCGACGGTCGGTTCGCTCCGATTTCGGGCAGCGAACGGGTGTTGCCGGCGGACTTGGTGACACTTGCGATGGGGTTCACCGGCCCCGAGTCGTCGCCGTGGACCGAGCATCTGAACGTGGCCCTCGACGACCGCGGCAATATCGTCCGGGACCGCCACTACATGACCAACGTGCCCGGCGTCTTCGTCGCCGGCGACGCCGGTCGAGGCCAGTCGCTGATCGTCTGGGCCATCGCGGAGGGTCGTTCGGCCGCAGCTGCGGTCGACACCTACCTCACTGGGTCAACCGAGTTACCGTCGCCTATCCCACCCTCGGCCCGGCAACTGACGGTCTAGTCGGACTGCGCCACTCGAAGGGTTGGGGTAGGTTCACAACGTGCGTCGCGCCAAGATCGTTTGCACCCTGGGTCCGGCAACATCTTCTCCGCAGTCGATCAGAGCACTGGTCGACGCCGGCATGGATGTCGCCCGATTCAACCTCAGCCACGGCAGACACTCCGAGCATGAAGCCATCTACCGGGCTGTCCGGGAGGCGACCGACGCCTCTGGCCGCGGGGTCGGCGTCATGGTCGATCTGCAGGGCCCCAAGATTCGACTGGGGAACTTTGCTGCAGGTCCGGTGAAACTGGCGGCCGGTGGTGTGTTCACGATCACCACCGACGACATCCTTGGCGATCGAAGTCGCTGCTCAACCACCTACGAGGGCCTACCGGGGGATGTGGCCGCGGGCGATTCGATCCTGATCGACGATGGCCGGGTGGCGCTGCGAGTGTTGCGCGTCGAGGGGGCGGATGTCGTCACCGAGGTGATCGAGGGCGGCCCCGTGTCCAACCACAAGGGCATCAATCTGCCGGGGGTGGCGGTCAGCGTCCCGGCGCTGACCGAGAAGGACATCGACGACCTCCGGTGGGCACTTCGGGTGGGTTTCGACCTGGTGGCGTTGAGTTTTGTCCGGAGCGCGGCCGACATCGGTTTGGTGCACGAGATCATGGCCGAAGAGGGCGTCCAGCTGCCGGTGCTGGCCAAGATCGAAAAGCCGCAGGCCGTGGACAACCTGCCAGAGATCATTGAGGCGTTCGACGGGATCATGGTGGCCCGCGGCGACCTCGGCGTCGAGATGCCGTTGGAGGAAGTCCCACTGGTGCAGAAGCGCGCGATCAGGCTGTCCCGGGAGGCCGGCAAACCCGTCATCGTGGCGACTCAGATGCTGGACTCGATGATCAGCGCCAGCCGACCGACCCGAGCCGAAGTATCCGACGTGGCCAATGCCGTGCTCGACGGCACCGATGCACTCATGCTGTCAGGTGAGACCAGCGTGGGTGCCCACCCGGACCTTGTCGTGCAGACGATGAGTCGGATCATCGTGCGGACCGAGCGCAGCAGCAGTATCGGCTACGGGGATCCCGGCGACGGTGACAATGCGAGCACCGCCCGGGCGCTGACCCGCGCCGCCACCCAGGTGGGCCGCAGCGTGAAAGCTCGCTATCTCTGTTCGTTCACCGAGACCGGGTTGTCGGCCCGGCTGATGGCCCGACACCGTTGTGAGATCCCCTTGCTGGCGTTCACTCCCTATGAACGGGTCCGTTCGCAGCTCGCGCTGGTGTGGGGCGTGGAGGCATTTCTGGTTGCGCAGGTGCACCACACAGATGACCTCGTGCGGCAGGTCGAGTCCGAGTTGCTGGCGGTGGGCCGGGCGGCCAAGGATGAACGGGTGGTGATTGTGGCGGGCGTGCCTCCGGGGGTGCCTGGCACCACCAACGGGATGCGGGTGCACAAAATCGGCATGGCCGGCTCTGCTGGTCCCTAGCCGGTTGGATGGGTGGGCGTGCTCCAGCCCTCAGCCCTCAGCCCTCAGCCGCGGAGCGAGACTCCGCGGGCAGTACGCCCCAGTTGATGAGCATGTCCGCAAGACCCGCCGGGGTCTCGTCGTAGATAGCCGCCAACGCTCGTAGGTCCTCTTGCCGGATCGAAAGCACCTTGCCGTTGTAGTCGCCGCGTTGGGATTGGATCGACGCCGCATATCTCACCAACGGGCCCGCCTGCTCTGCGTTGACCTGGCCGAGCGCCTCGAGGTTCAGGGTCAGCTTCGCGGGTGGCTCGGATCCGCCGCCCGTCGTGCTGCTCTCGGGCAACAGTTCCACCACTGGCACCTGATAGAAGTCGGCGAGTTCGGCCAGCTTCGCCACGGTCACCGCTCGGTCGCCGCGCTCGTAGGAACCGATCACGACGGCCTTCCACCGGCCGCCTGACTTCTGCTCCACGCCCTGCAGGCTCAGACTCTGCTGCTGACGGATCGAACGCAGTTTTTGCCCAAGCGCCTTGGCGTAACTCTTCTCCATGGACAACCCCTCGCCGAAAAGTCGCGGGCTGTCTGTCCGGTCAGCGCCGCGCGTTGTTACTCAGAGTAGCAATCTTGCCGGTTGCAGGTAGTAGGAGGCGGTGCTCGCTGCTGCGGACGGGTGCGAGTAGTTTTACCTCGAAGTTCCTTTAACAGCCCGTCCTGTGAGGCGGGGAAGGAGTCGCGATGTCCATCGACGGTATGCGCCAGGTGTTGGACGCCGGTGATATTGACCGGGCGCTGACCCGGATTGCGCACGAGATCCTGGAGCGCAACAAGGGCGCGGACTCGTTGGTGCTACTGGGAATTCCCACTCGGGGCGCGCAGTTGGCCAGACGACTCGCAGGGCGAATCTCCCAGATCGAGGGCGTCGAGGTCCCCGTCGGCTCGCTGGACATCACGCTCTACCGCGACGACCTGCAGTTGCGCCCGCCGCGGGCGTTGGATCACACTGAGATCCCGGCGACCGGGATCGACGGCCGGACGGTCGTGTTGGTGGACGACGTATTGTTCAGCGGCCGATCGGTCCGGGCCGCGTTGGATGCGCTGACCGATATCGGCCGCCCCCGGGCTGTGCGCTTGGCGGTACTGGTCGATCGCGGCCACCGGGAACTGCCGATCCGACCGGACCACATCGGCAAGAATCTGCCGACCGCCACGTTCGAGACCGTCCGGGTGCGACTCCGAGAAGAGGATGGCCTCGACGCGGTGCTGGTGGGCGAGGATCCCCGCGTCCCGGCCGGGGAGTCCTCGTGAAGCATCTGCTGTCCGCTGGTGACCTTGACCGTGACCAGGCGGTGAAGATCCTGGACACCGCTGGTGAGTTGGCTGCCGTGGCGAGTCGCCCCGTCAAGAAGTTGCCCACGCTGCGCGGTCGGACGGTGGTCAACCTCTTCTTCGAGGATTCCACCCGGACCCGGATCTCGTTTGAAGCAGCCGCCAAGCGGTTGTCGGCCGACGTGATCAACTTCGCCGCCAAGGGTTCCAGCGTGTCCAAGGGAGAGAGCCTGAAGGACACCGCCCTGACGTTGGAGGCGATGGGTGCCGACGCCGTGGTGATCCGGCACGGTGCCTCCGGGGCACCGCACCGGCTGGCCACCTCCGGCTGGATCAACGGCGTGGTGATCAACGCTGGCGACGGTTCGCACGAGCATCCGACCCAGGCGTTGCTGGATGCCTACACGATCCGCCGAAACCTGGTCGGACCTACCGGTGACCTGGCGGGTGTCCGGGTCACGATCGTCGGCGATGTGCTGCATTCCCGGGTCGCCCGGTCGAACGTGCTGCTGTTGGACACGTTGGGAGCGGACGTGACGCTGGTGGCTCCGCCGACGCTGCTGCCGGTGGGTGTCGAGACCTGGCCGTGCGAGGTGTCCTACGAGTTGGATCAACCGCTGACGGCCACCGATGCGGTGATGATGTTGCGGGTCCAGCGGGAACGGATGAACGCGTCCTACTTCCCGTCCGAGCGGGAGTACTCGCGCCGCTACGGGCTGAACGCGGATCGACTTGCGATGCTGACCGGCTCCGCGATCGTGTTGCACCCGGGGCCGATGAACCGTGGGATGGAGATCACCGCCGATGTCGCCGACTCCCAACGTTCTGTGATCATCGAGCAGGTCGGCAACGGCGTGCTAGTCCGAATGGCGGTGCTCTACCTACTCCTCGGCGGCGCACCAACTCAGCGAGAGGTCTCACGATGACCGACACCCGTCAACGGCCGGTACTTATCCGCGGCGCAGCCGTGCTCGGCGCGGAACCGGTTGACCTGCTGCTTGCCGACGGCCGAATCGAGAAGATCGGTGAGCCAGGCACGCTGGCGGTTGACCTCGACGATCAGGACCTCACCCCGCTTGAAGTGGACGCGGCCGGACTGATCGCGTTGCCCGGACTCGTAGACCTGCACACCCACTTGCGCGAACCCGGCAGGGAGGACGCCGAGACAGTGGCGTCCGGCACCCGCGCCGCAGCGCTCGGAGGATTCACGGCGGTCCACGCGATGGCCAACACAGATCCGGTCGCAGATACCGCCGGAGTCGTGGAGCAGGTCTGGCGACTCGGTCACGCAGCCGGCTGGTGCGACGTCCAGCCGATCGGGGCAGTCACGGTGGGGCTGAAGGGCCAACATCTGGCCGAACTGGGGGCGATGGCGACTTCGGCGGCGCAGGTGCGGGTGTTCTCCGACGACGGGATCTGCGTGCACGATCCGGCGCTGATGCGCCGCGCCCTGGAATATGTGAAGGCGTTCGACGGCGTCATCGCCCAGCATGCGCAGGAGCCGAGACTGACAGTCGGCGCCCAGATGAATGAGGGTCCGCTCTCCGGCAGGCTGGGCCTGACCGGCTGGCCGGCGGTGGCGGAGGAGGCGATCATCGCCCGTGACATCCTGCTCGCCCAGCACGTCGGGTCCCGACTGCACATCTGCCACCTGTCGACGGCCGGGTCGGTCGAGTTGGTCCGGCTGGCGAAGAGTCGTGGGGTGGCCGTGACGGCGGAAGTCACCCCGCACCACCTGTTGTTGACGGAGGCACTGGCCGACTCCTACGACCCGATCTACAAGGTGAACCCGCCGCTGCGCAGACCCGAAGATGTCGCCGAACTGCGGGCCGCGCTGGCCGACGGCACCATCGATATCGTCGCCACGGACCACGCCCCGCATCCGGTGGAGGATAAGGACTGCGAGTGGGCGGCGGCCGCGATGGGCATGATCGGATTGGAGACCGCCCTGTCGATCGTGATCGAGACCATGGTCCGCCCCGGCCTGTTGGACTGGGCCGGTGTTGCCGACCGGATGTCCTACGCTCCGGCTGCCATCTCCGGCATCCCCGGCCAAGGACGACCACTGGCCGTCGGGGAACCGGCAAACGTCACGTTGGTCGATCCGGAGGCCGACTGGACGGTCGACCCCAGGTTGACGGCGAGCCGCAGTCGTAACACTCCCTATCGGGGGATGACGTTGCCGGGCGTGGTGCGGGCCACCTTCCTCCGGGGTCGTCCGACGGTGCTCGACTCCTCGCCGGTGGTGGGCGCGAAATGACCTCGCAGTTGATGATCGCCGCCACTGACAGGGTCAGCCCGAGTGTCACAGCGTGGCCGGAACGGCTGGCGCTGACAGTGGTCATGATCGTGGTGATCCTGCTTGCGGTGCTCGGGATGTGGTGGGGGTGGCGGGCCCGGGCTCGCAGGCAATCCGATCTCGTGGCACCGCCGGAGTTCACCGGTGAGGTCGGCACCCTGCTCGCAGTCAGTGAGGGACGATACCTGGGCACCTGTCGGGCGGGGGACTGGCTCGACCGGATCGTCGCCCATGGTCTTGGCGCGCCCAGCGCGGCTGCGCTCAACGTGATCCCTGCCGGGATGGTAATCACCCGCGAAGGCGCCCCGGACATCTTCATTCCGATTGAGTCGGTTGACTCCGTCCGGGCCGATCGGGCGCTGGCCGGGCAGGTACTGGAACGCGACGGTGTCATCGTCGTCCGGTGGCGACTCGGTGATGCACTGGTCGACACCGGATTTCATGGCGACCGCGCGACTGAGCACGCGGCCGCGCTGGCGGCGTGCGAGGCGCTGCTCCCCGCCGGCAACCCGACCCTGCAAGGAGGAACGCCATGACTTCGCCCACCGGCACCGTTCGTACGCCCTACCTTCGCTCGACCGGCGCCCGGCACAAGGAACCGACGCCAGCAGTGTTGGTACTGGAAGATGGTCGAAACTTCGCCGGTTCCGGCTTCGCAGCAGCCGGGAGTGCTTTCGGCGAGGCCGTTTTCGCGACCGGGATGACCGGCTACCAGGAGACCTTGACCGACCCCTCCTACCACCGGCAGATCGTCGCGATGACGGCGCCGCACATCGGCAACACCGGGATGAACTCCCACGATGCTGAGTCCGATCGGATCTGGGTCGCCGGGTTCGTGCTGCGGGATCCCAGTCCGATCGCCTCCAGCTGGCGCGCTGAATCTTCGCTGGAACAGGCTCTGATCGAGGCGGGGGTCGTCGGGGTGGCCGACGTCGACACCCGCGCCCTCACCAGGCACCTCCGATCGGCCGGTGCAATGCGGGCAGGCGTCTTCGCCGGCGACGCCGCCACCGGCCACATCGATGATCTGGTGGCACAGGTGCGGGCGTCCGCCGGGATGGCCGGCGCGAACTTGACCGCAGAAGTGACCACCGCCGAGGCCTACACGGTGGCTGCCATCGGGCAGCGGCAGTTCACCGTGGTGGCAGTGGACCTCGGCATCAAATCGATGACCCCGCATCGGCTGGCTGAGCGCGGGATCGAGACCCACGTAGTGCCGGCCGACACCACCCTCGAGCAGATCTTGGCGATGAGCCCGGACGGGGTATTCCTGTCCAACGGTCCAGGCGATCCGGCTGCTGCGGACCGGGCGGTCGAGCTGGTCCGCGGGGTGCTCGACGCGGGCCTGCCGCTGTTCGGAATCTGCTTCGGAAACCAACTGCTGGGCCGCGCGCTCGGCCTGGACACCTACAAGCTCACCTTCGGTCACCGCGGGATCAACCAACCGGTC
>JAUPKM010000163.1 GCA_030837445.1 Actinomycetota bacterium | reverse complement strand
GGTGGCAGCGAAGCGAGCACCTCCGAGGTCGCCTCGGCGACGGCGGCGACCGCCAATTCGAAAGCGGGCAGTCTCATCTGCTGAGCCGTGGTCACCCCGGTGACCTTGCGGACGTACTGGGTCGCGGCGGCGGTGATCTCGTCCTCGGTGGCGGGTGGTTCGAGGCCGCGCAAGGCGGTGATGTTACGACACATGGTCCGAGGTTAGTGCGCGCCGACCAAGTCTGCGCCGACCAAGAGAGTTATGAACCCGCGTCAAGACGCCGTTGGAGGCCGTCCAGGATCAGGTCGAGCCCGAACTCGAAGTCCTCCTCGCGTCCGGTCTGCATGATCTCGGTGATGACTTCGACGACGTGTGGGAATTCCTGGAGCGGTAGCTGGGCCAGCACTTCGGCAGATACCTGCGGCGCTTCGGCCACATCGAACGGCAGGTTGAGTTGTTGCAGCGTGAACCCGTACAGGTGGCTGTCCAACGTGTTCCAGGCATCCAGCGCAGCTGGCACGGAGAAGCCGCCTTCGCGCAATCGTCCGAGGGTCGCGTCCAAGTAACGCGTCATGCCGGGTCCGATGTTGTAGCGGGACATGATCTGAATGGCCGCCCAGGGATGCGCCAGCAGGATCGCATGCGCGGAAAGGGCACGCGCGCGCATCGCCGTCCGCCAGGGAGTGCCGCTCGGGGGGACGTCGATGTCGCCGAGGATGAGATCGACGATGCCGTCGAGGATGTCGTCCTTGTTCTTGACATGGTTGTACAGCGACATGGCCTCGACGCCAAGTTGCTGGCCGAGGCGGCGCATCGTGAGGAACTCGATCCCACCCTCGTCGGCGACCTCGATCGCGGCCCGCAGGACTCGTTCCCGGGTCAGGGGGCGTCGCTGCTGGGCCTTCGCGGTCCGCGGGTCGGGCATGGAAATCCTCCTGATGTTTCTACGTACAACGTAAGCCCAGGGTTGACCGATCGGTTCGGCACGTGTAACTTACAGCGTAAGCGTACAACGTAAGTCCGCGTTGTTGCAGGTTTACAAGCCAGGAGGAGAGCCATGAAGGCGATTGTTGGAGATACCTACGGCAGCACCGAGGTGCTGGACTTCCGGGAGGTGGACGTACCGGCTATTGCCGCCGATGAGGTGCTGTTGCGAGTGCACGCGGCGGGGGTGGACCGTGGGGTCTGGCACCTACTCACGGGCCTTCCCTACCCGGTGCGGTTCGCCGGCTACGGTGTCCGCGCCCCGAAGTTCCCAGTCCCCGGAATGGATCTGGCCGGGGTGGTGGAGGCAGTCGGAGACCGCGTGACCAGGTTCGTCCCTGGAGATGAAGTGTTCGGTATCGGCAAGGGCGCCTACGCGGAATACGCGCGCGCTCCCGAGGCCAAGCTGGCCCACAAGCCGGCGAGTCTCAGCTTCGAGCAGGCCGCGTCGGTTGGCATCTCCGGATCGACCGCACTGCAGGGTCTGCGGGACCGGGGTCGAGTCGGTCCGGGACAGAAGGTGCTGGTCATCGGGGCTTCAGGCGGCGTGGGGAGCTTCGCGGTGCAACTGGCAAAGGCCTTCGGAGCCGAGGTGACTGGTGTCTGCCGCACGGCCAAAGCCCAGCGGGTCCGAGAGTGGGGCGCCGACCATGTCATCGACTACACCGAGGAGGATTTTGCCAAGGGCCAGCAGCGCTTCGACATCATCCTGGACATCGGCGGGAACCGCTCACTGTCGGACCTCCGCGGAGTGCTGACTGAGCAGGGGACGCTTGTCATCGTCGGTGGGGAGACAGGTGGCCGCTGGCTCGGTGGCTACGACCGGATGCTCCGGGCTCCGCTGCTGTCGAGGTTCGTGAGTCAGACACTGGGAACGCTTGCCTGCTCGGAGAACAGCGCTGACCTGGAGGTCCTCGCCGGGATGATCGAAGCGGGCCAGCTCACCCCGGCGATCGACCGCACTTACCCGCTGATCGAGGCCGGGGAGGCCATTGAGTATCTGGCTGCAGGTCGCGCCTGCGGCAAGGTGGTCATCACGATCTGACCGACGCATCGACCCGACAGCCGCCCCAGTCGGGAGCCTGGGAGACTGGCGGGCATGGTCGAATTCGATGCTGATGTCGTGGTCGTCGGGTCAGGTTTCGGCGGTAGCGTCGCGGCGCTGCGGGTCGCCGAGGCCGGCCGCAGCGTGCTGGTGCTCGAGCAGGGCCGGCGGTTGACTCCGGCCGATTTGGAAGCTGGCGCCAACAGCACCCGGTCCCTGCTCTGGGAGCCCGCGCTGGGTCTGGCCGGCTACTTTCGGCAGACCGTGTTGCGGGATGTGGTGATTGTCAGTGGGGTGGCGGTCGGTGGCGGGTCGGTGGTGTACGCCGCGGTGTTGTTGCAGCCCGCGGCCGAGGCCTTCCACGCAACCGGCTGGGCGTCGTCTGGAGTCGACTGGCAGCAGGAACTGGCCCCGCACTACCGCACCGCCGGGCAGATGCTGGGAATTCAGGTGAATCCGAACGTCGGTCTGCAGGATGAGTGGTTACGCGACTCGGCCCGCGTGCTCGGCGTCGAGGGCAGTTTCAGTCCGACGCCGCAGGGTATCGATTTCGATGCCTGTATCGGCTGCGGTCAGTGCATCACCGGCTGTCCGCACGGAGCGAAGAACTCACTTGATCTGAACTACCTGGCCCGGGCGGAGGCGCTGGGAGCGGTAATCCGACCGCGGTCGCGGGTCGAGATCCTGATGCCGCTGCGAGCCGATGGGAGCCCGGCCCGCGGCGACGCAGCACCCGCTGCCGGTGGCACCGCTGCCGGCGACACAGATGCGGCGGACGGCCGGCACGGGTGGCGAATCGTGCTGCGGGATCCGCTGGCGCGATCTGGGCGGGATTCGATCAGCAGCGTGACCGCCAGGGAGGTGGTGCTGGCCGGCGGTGTGCTCGGGACCACCGCCTTGCTGCTGGCCAACCGGGACCGGTGGCGAACTCTGGGCAAGCTTTCGCCGGCGTTGGGTCGGCACGTACGCACCAACTCGGAGGCGTTCGCGGCCATCCTGCACCCGCCCGGCACCGATATCAGTCAGGGCGCGACCATCTCCAGCCATTACTACCCGGACTCGGTCACGCATGTGACGAACAATCGGTTCCCGAAGTCGTACACGTTCATGAAGTGGTACCTCAGTCCGGCGGTATCCGCCCAGGGCGGAGGTCCGCGGCGGCGGGCGACGCTGGCTGGTGTCGTGCGGAATCCATGGACGGCCACTGCCAACATGCGCGCGCGTGGTTGGCATCGTCGCGTGTCAATCCTGACGGTGATGCAACACGCGGACAACGAGTTGTCGCTGACGTATCGGAGAAGGCCGTGGGGCTGGTCGTTGGCCTCCACCCAGCCCGCGGGCGGAGAACACGCGCCCACCCATCTGCCGCAGGCGGATGCGGCTGGCAGGGCAATGGCCCAGGTGAGTGGTGGGACGGCCTACGGGACCTTCATGGACAGTCTGGCCGGGGTGGGCGCGACAGCGCACATCCTCGGCGGGGCGGTCGTCGGAGCTGACCCGGAGAGCGCTGTGCTCGACACCGATCACCGGGTGTTCGGGTATCGGGGTTTGCGAGTTCTGGACGGCTCCGCCGTGCCGTCCAACATCGGCGTGAACCCTTCCCTGACGATCACCGCGATGGCTGAGCGGGCCATGCAGCGCTGGCTCGCGGTTGACCCGAAACCTTCGACGGACCGGGAAGCCGCGACGGACTTGGGTGTCGGCGCGTCCACGGCTGCAGCTCCGAATCACTGACCGCCAACGTCCAGCCAGCTTCTGTCCCGCCACGGACTGACTCCCGCATCCGAGTCGGACAGGGCACCGAACTCCCGCAACCGGTCCAGAGCGGGCGAAGCGGAGGCGGCGGCGACGAATCCCGCGGCCTCGACCTGGAACGCGCTGGGCGAGCCGTTTGTCGCAGCGATGGTGCGCTTGATACCTCGCACAGCGGCTGGATTCCAGCCGACAACCCGGTCGGCCAGGCGGAGGGCGGCAGGTAGCAGGTCTGCCGCTGGCACCACCCGGTCGACGAGCCCCGCCTGCTGGGCCTCGACCGGATCCATCGGGCGGCCGCGCAGCATCATCGCGGTTGCCCGGGAGGCGCCGATGGCCCGCACCAACCGGACGCTGCCGCCCGCGCCCGGAGGTATCCCAGCGGATACCTCCGGCAGCCCGATCAGGTGCGGCCCCTCGGCCATTAGTCGAACGTCACAGGCAAGGGCGACTTCGCAACCACCACCCAGGGCGTCGCCACCGATGGCCGCGATCACGACCTGCGGTAGCTGCCCGAATCTGGCCAGCGTGCGATGGGTGTCCAGCAGGGTCACGAGGCCGGCCAGCGGCGTCCGTCGAAGCAGTCCCGCGACCCCGGGCACACGGCTGGCGCCGGCAACCGCGGCTATCGCCGGCCGGGCGGCGGCGTACGGCGTTGGCAAACCGAGGGCCTCCGCGCCGTCGACGATCTCCTGTAGGTCGTAGTGCGGTAGGAATACGCCTGCCCGCGGGCCGGTGAGGATAACGGCTCGGAACCTGCGGTCCCGGGCAAGTCGTCGACCGAGCCGGTCCAGGTCGGTGAACACCTGTCCGTCGAGCAGATCGTCGGGGGGATTGTCGACGGTCACGATGAGAGTTGTCCCGCGGGCTTCCAGCCGCAGGGTGGGAGTCAGGCTGGCAGCGGCAGCGGCGCTGGTGGCGGTCATGGTGCGATTCAAGCAGTTCCGGGTTGTCCACAGTCGGGTCGGAGGGAGGTGGGCAAGTCGATTCGGAAACGTAGGGTTGCCGGTCATGGGGAGGAATAGCAGGACGACGTCGGGGCATGGCATCTTCATCCCGGATCTACCTGGGCTGCGCACGTTGCCGCCGGACCGGATGTATCCGGAGGCGGAGGCATTCCTGATTGCCGGTGTGAGTCGGAATTGGGCGGCGGGTTGGCAGCCGACGGAGTTGGCGCGGCAGGGCAGCCGCGGCTGCCAGACGGCGGTAGGGGGCCGACTGGTGGTAGTCGCAATTGCGGCGGATAACGCACAGCGGCCGCAGGACTCTCTCGACCCGCGTTGGCGGCGGCAGCTGGCCAGCCTGGACCTGCCCGAGACCGACTGCGACTCCGGCTGGCTCCGCCACTGGGCCGAGTCGGAGGCCCTGGCCCACCGGCAGGTCGTCGACGTCATCGTTGACGTGGTCTGCAACTTGGGGGTACTGCCGCCGCTGGAACCGCTCCTGCCGCCGCCGGGTTCGGGGGCGCAATGGTTCAGGATGGCTGCTCCCGGCGCTGACGTCGATCCCGTTCTGAAGCGGATCAGGGCCCTTCTCGCCAAGGCCGAGTCCTCCACTTTCGAGGCTGAGGCGACCGCGCTGACGGCGAAGGCGCAGGAACTCATGACGAAGTATGCGATCGACGCTGCTTCGATCGACGCAGCTGGCGGCCGCCATGAGGAGCGACCGGTCGCCGTGCGGGTGCCGATCGATCGGCCGTACGCCGACGCCAAGTCGTTGCTGCTGGCCGTGGTGGCCCGGGCAGGTCGCTCCCGATCGGTCTTTCACCGGGGGCTGGACCTGTCGACGATCGTCGGCTTCGCCGCCGACGTGGCCGCCTGCGAGATGCTGTTCACCTCGCTGCTGCTGCAGGCACAGCACGCGCTCGCCCGAGCTGCCGGCGGTGCATCGGCTGGTGGCCGTACCAGGCGAAAGTCCTACCGGTCGGCGTTTCTGTTCGCCTACGCCCACCGGATCGGCGATCGACTGGAGGAGATCAATCAGCTCGCGGTGCAGGATGCCGTCGCAGAGCGCGGCGAGGCTTTCCTGCCAGTGCTGCGTTCCCGGTCCGAGCAGGTGGACTCCTACGTCGACGAACTCTTCGGCGAGTTGCGCACCGCCCGCAGGCGGGGTGGCTACGACTCAGCCGGCTGGGTGGGTGGCGAGCAGGCCGCCAACGCTGCCCAACTCAACGCCGGCGAGTTGGGCGGGCGCCGTTGACGTCGCCGGGCGCCGACACCGGCGGATGCCACGATGTGCGGCTCAGTTGTAGCGGGCCTCGACTCCACGCGACTGACCCGCGTTCGAGGCCGCCCACGTCAGGTCTGACACGAACGTGTCGGCGACCTGCGCGTGTAGTGGCGAGATCATCATGTGCAGCGCGTTCGGATTGATGTTCCGGTCGAGATTCCAGCCCCGATCGTCCATCAGGTCACAGATCGCGTAACTGTCCACCGTGTCCGAGGCGAACGTCAACAGTGGGCCGATCGGTGCGCCGAGGATCCGCATCCCGGGGATTGCCTCGATGCCGGAGCGGATCTTCGCGGTGGTCGCCATCAGTTCCCGCATGAGTTCGAGGTAGCCGTCCATGCCGAGGTAGTTGGTGATCGCATAGGCGGCGGCCAGTGGTCCCGCAGGTCGGGCACCGGCCACTGTCGGGGTGCCGTAGAGACCCGACGGCCAGTCCGCGTAAAGGAAGTACTGGTAGCCGATCCACTCCGACAGGCGGTGCAGGATGACGGAGGCACCCTTGACGGTGTAGCCGTATTTGTGGACATCGCAGGACATCTGGGTCACCCCCGGAAGCCGGAAGTCATACGGCGGAACGTCGTACCCCAGTCGCTCCAAAAAGGGCAGCACATAGGAGCCGATGCAGGTATCCGAGTGGAATCCGATGCCACGGTCCAGTGCGATTGTCGACAGTTCCTCGATCGGATCCATCACCCCGTGGGGGTAGCCGTAGGCGGAGCCGATCAGCAGCACGGTGTTGTCGTCGACGGCGTCTGCCATGGCGTCCACATCTGCCGTGAAGTCAACCGTGATCGGGATCGGCCGGGCCTCAAGTTCGAGGTAGTGGGCGGCTTTGGCGAACGCGGCGTGAGCGGAGGTCGGGTAGACGATGTTGCCGGCGGCCGAGCCGATGCCGCGTTCCTTACGAGCTCGGTCCCGGTTCACCAACACCGACATCAGGATCGACTCGGAACCACCGCTGGCCATCGTGCCGCCGCCGGCGGGGGGCCGATTGACCAACGCGCCGGTGTTCGCAACGACGTCCGCCTCCATCTTCTGCAGGCTGGGGAAGCGGATCGGGTTCAACGCGTTCTCGTAGAGGTACAGGTTGTTGGCTTCGAGCAGGACATCGTCGATGTCCGCCCGGCCGGTCGGATACACCAGGCTGAAGGTCTTTCCCTGATCCCACTTCGCGTCACCCGACTTCATCTCCTCGATTTCTGAGAAGAGTTCGGTGCGGTTGCGTCCGTGCTCGGGCAGCGGCATGTGTTGGACCTTCCAGAGACGGACCGGCGGGCTGTGTCGGATTCAGCCGCAAGGCTAGTCGCCGCAGGCAGGGGGACGCAAAGAAAGCCGGGTGGGTTGCGCGCGTGACGTTCGCGCACAACCCACCCGGCAATCGGGTGCCTCAGTGACCGACTACGGGCACTTGGTGGCGTAGAAGGTGTTGAAGGTTTCCTGTGTGGCGGCAGCCTGGAACTTCTCAACCGAGACGTTCGCGGCCTTTGCGGCAGCCTCGGACCAGACCTTGTAGGACGCGGTTGGATCGGCCTTGAAGCTGGTGCAGAAACTCGCCTGCTGTTCCGGGGTGACTTTCTGCCAGCCGGCTTCAAGCACCTCATCGATGGACGTGGGCTCTGCTGTCGCCAGGGCCTCGGCCTCGGAGGCGTCCACCGACGCGGACTCCAGAGCCTCAGAGGCTTC
>JAUPKM010000162.1 GCA_030837445.1 Actinomycetota bacterium | reverse complement strand
GGTGGCTATACCGTCGCCGGTGATCGCGGCGATGCGGGTGTCGCCTTCGACATGCACCGTCATCGATGCTGGGACGGTCAGTTCCTCGTATTTGAATGCGCCTGGGCTATCGATCGTCACCGAGGACACCGACGGATTTATCAGCGCCTGCCGATACTCGTCAAGGTTGCGGACAACGATGTGCTCGGTCATTGCGTCACCTTTCTCGTCCTGGCGGGTCTTGTTGAATGCGTTTGTTGTCGTCGATGTCGTGTCCAGCCGTGCGCGACGTGCCCGCCTTCCGCTTGGCCCTATCTTCGCGCGGCGTGCGATCGCGTCCGGTTGCGCGTGTGGGGTTGTCGCGTTTGAACTGTTCGTACTGGCGGGCTTCTTCTGGTGTCAGCGTGGTGCGACCGTCTATACCCCGGTTCGCACGTTTGAACTGTTCGTACTGTGCGGCTTCTTCCGGGGTCAGCGTCGGCTCGGGTACCGGATTCGGTGGATCTACCGGTGTCAGGTTGAGGTCGTCGTGGACGGGCCGGTCGTTGACTGTGGTTTCGGTTGCCCGTGCGTGCGCACCGAGGGCAACAAGCACCCGCCGTGTTCGTTCGGCATCGTCGGCTGGGGGGCCGCCGTTGATTTCGGTTGTGTAGGAGTCTTCGACCTGTTCGCGTGCAACATAGAGGCGGACGTCGTTGGTGTGGCGGGTGAACCCGACAAGGCTGGATGCGGCATCACTTGGCCCATATTTCAAGACGGTGCCGCCGTGTTCGCTTCCGTCGCTTGCTGTCCAGGTGTCACGGATGGTGAGGCCTTGGGATCGGTGCACGGTCATGGCGTATCCGAGTTCCAAACCCCCGGCGGCGATGTAGTCCCGGCCCAGGGTTGCCCGTGCTGTTGTGCGCCCGTCGGGGGTGTCGTGTTGCCATGCGACGGCGACTCCGTCGTCGTTGATTCCTTCGATGACGCCCCGGAAGCCGTTGAGGACATCATCACCGGAGTGGTTGGCTTGGTTGCGGTCGTTGATCCTCACGATCACGTGATCGCCGGGGGCGAAGGTCAACGCGGTGCCGTGGCGGCCCGCGTATCGGGTCAGTGGCCCTGTCTCGCCTTGGGCGACTCTGACGGCTTGGGCTGCTTCGTTGAGCCGGTTCACGGCCGTGTTGGTGTGGGCGAGCATGACCAGGCCACGCATTTCGGTGTGTGGGTCTGGTGCCCCGTCGCGCATTCGCATCCAGTCGGCGACCATTGCCGATAGTGCTTGGTCGCTGGTTTCGGTGACCGCGATTTTGCCGCGCCCGTCCCATGAGGACAACGCCGTCTCGTAGTCGCCGTCGCGCCATGCGGCGATAGCTTGGCGTTCGTCGATGTTGTTTTGTCGCCGGTTGTCGGTCATCGATGCCCCGTCGACGTCGGCGTGGATGCGGGCGAACAGTGAGCCGCAGCCGACACCGCGTAGCTGTTTGTCGTCACCGATCAGCACAACTTTTGTTCCGGTGCGCTGCGCTTCGGTGATCAGCCGCGCCATGGAACGGTCATCGGTCATGGATGCCTCGTCGACGATGAACACGTCCAAGTTCGCCAGCCCACCGGTTTGCGCCTGTTCGACGATGAATGCGTGACGGTGTTCGGCAACGATCGGGGCCACGGCGAGTGCTTCCAGCTCTTGCGGTGTCGGGTTGTGGGGGTCGGCAATGAATTCGGCGTCTCGCATTCCTGCGGCGACGCTGAGCCCGGCTCGGGCGGCCGCATCGGTACTGGCCAGGATGGAGGCGATCGTCGCGGAGCTGATCCCGGATTCTGCGCACAGGTTGTGACCGGTGGTGGCTTGTGTGGCGGCTCCGCCGACGGAGAAGCTTTCGGCTTCCCACGCGGTGCGACAGGCTCGCATCAGGGTGGTTTTGCCTGTGCCTGGCCCGCCCACGACGGCATCGAGCATTCGGTCTGAACCGACGAGGCGGTCCATGACCGCGACTTGCTCACCGGACAGTTCGTATCCCTGCCCCGTTTCGACAATGGTGCGCGCCATCGCCGCGCTCTGGCTGGTCACCATCACCGAGCCTTGACCGTCGCGCGAACCTGCGGCGGCCGACAGGATGACTGATTCGGCGTGCACGACATCGACGGTGGTGAACAGTTGCGCGTGCCCCATGTGCGTGTGCGCGAGCTGACGGACTTGCCCGTTGGTCACGAACCGATCACGGCCCACACCCCCGGCCTCCGGGAGGGCAACGAACCCCGCATCACCTAACACCACGGCTGCCAACGCCTCAATGTCATCGACGCTGTGTGCCCCTTCGGGCAGGCAGTCCGCGACAGCCGCGATCGCGTCAACGGTGGAGAAGCGTCGCCGGGTAGCGGTCAGCCCGTCCTGCGCCGACTGCAACCTGTCTATAACTTGGCCGATGAATACAGAATCGACGCTCACGTTCGCGGCGTCTCGCCGGTCGGCCATCGCCGCTGCCGCGATCGCGTGCGGGTCCACCCCGAGGCGCCGTGCCTGGGTTTGCCATATCTCGCGAAGCGTCTGATCGCTGGCATCGACTGATTCCGATGTTTTCGCTTCCCGGGTCCGCGAGGCCGCCAGCAGGCGCTGCGCCCGGCTTGCTGTCGCCGGGTCGAATCCGAACCCTTCCAACATTTCCGCGATCACCACACCGCGTTTGGAGAACGCGTGAATGACCGGTTCGGGGATGTGGGCGACTTCCCATTCCCCTGTACGCGGTGACCTAACGAACCGGCACCCGAACTCATCGGCAAGCCGATGCCGGGCTTGTGCTTGGGCCAGCATGTCCGCCGCGCGTGCGTGACGGATCAAGTCCCGGCCACCGGCCCCAACGGTGCCCCACTTTCCGTCCACGCCTCGCGCCATATTCGCGAAGGTGACGTGCATATGCCAATGCGGGTCACCAACCGGGGCACCATCCACGGGCCGGGCGGAGCGGTGCGTCATCGTCCAGCCGCAGAACCCTGATGTGGGCACCTTTTCTGCTGTGTGACCGGCCCCGTGCTTGCCCCGCATTCCGTAACTCGTGTGCGCCTGAACCCACCCGAACGTGTCGGCCACCGATGCGGCCATCGCCGTCTCGATTCCTTGCGCCCGATCAGTTTCGGCGAATGCCATCAGCACCGAATACGACTTGGGGAAGGTGAACGTCATGTCGTAGCCCATGTTCCCCACCGACTGCCGCCGTGGCACCTGAACCACCGTCACAACCCCGTCGCCGTCAACATGCTGGGTCGTGGTCGTCAGGTTGGCGATCGCCTGCCCATAAGCGGCCTGACCCCACACCTGCCCTGGTGTCAGCCCGGCGGCTTCAGCCACGATCCCGGCCTCATCCGCCCGCAGCGAAGCGCCCGACCCTGTCCGTTCCACCGCCCGAGCGGCACGGTCGAACATGTCCCGATGCTTCACCACGGTGAACAGCTCGCCGGGCTGCTTCCCTGCCGCTAGGGCTGCCAGCTCGACCTGGGTCACCAGCTCAGACAAAGGCAGTTTCGCGTCATGTGGGACCGCAAGTTTCGGTGCCACCAGCACCTCCCCTGTGACTGGGTTCGCCCCGGCCATCAACAGCCGGGCCGCATCGAAGTCTGACGCCGTCATCGCTGTACCGGGCTCGATTCCGAACTCGCCCAGGCCGTCACCGATCCACACCAAAGGCCGCTCGGAGCCGTCAGCCCGATACTCGACTTGGGTGTCTAGTGGGCGCGGATCGCAGCCGTGACCCTCGTGCAGCCGGTAGTCGACCTGCTCGGTGGAGGCAATCTTGGTGACCGCGACACCCACCGCGATCACCACCCTTCCCTGCCTCAGCTCGCGCACCACACGCCGTATCCCCGAGGGATACCATAGTACTAAGCGTGAGAGTCTTTTGCAGTTGGTTTGGCAGTATGCGGGGGACGGTTCTGTCGTTGTGGGTGGTGTTAGGTCTGATGGGAGTAGTGGCGGGGTGGATGTAGGCGTTGGGACAGATCGGTTAGTGGGGCTTCCGCTCGTTGTTCGACCCGCCGAGTCGGGCGTGGATTTCCCGTCCTCGGTCGACCAGGTCGCGTCTGCGGTTGGTGATGACCAGGTGGTGGCCCGCTATCGGGCGAAGATCCGTGTGGTGCCTGGTTCGGACTGTTTGTGGTGGGTGGGGGCGATCTCAGCGAAAGGGCACGGACGGTTCTGGCTGGGAACCGATGCGTGCGGGCGCGACACCGCGATCATTTCGCACAGGTTCGGGTTCGCCCTTGCCTACGGTCCGGCCGCCATGACTGCGGCTCCTGTCCTTGCCCACTCCTGCGATAACCCGCTGTGCCAAAGCCCTGACCATTTGCGTGCTGTCACCAATGCGCAGAACAAAGCTCAGTGGGCGGCACGCCATCGCAGGGTCGGCGGCGTACTACGCGACGTGCGCGGCGCCCGTGGACGCTCGTTGGCGATCCGTGAGGCAATCAAGTCCGGGGCCGATCTCGCCGCGATCGACGCGGCGGGTGTGCGCCCGGTCGATGCCGGGCAGTTGCCGATGTTCAACCTCGACTAGCTCGCTGGTT
>JAUPKM010000015.1 GCA_030837445.1 Actinomycetota bacterium | reverse complement strand
CCGGCAGTGTTCGACGCCGGGGTGCCGGTCTTCGGAATCTGCTACGGCTTCCAGGCAATGGCCGCCGCCCTCGGCGGCGAGGTTGCTCGCACCGGGTTGCGTGAGTACGGCGCGACGGAATTGTCGGTGTCGGATCCAGGCACGCTGCTGGCAGGCCTGCCAGTCAGTCAGACGGTCTGGATGTCCCATGGTGACTCGGTGGTGTCGGCGCCACCGGGATTCACAGTCAACGCCGCCACCGATGGTGCGCCGGTCGCGGCGTTTGAGGACACGGAACGGCAGTTGGCTGGCGTCCAGTTCCACCCGGAGGTGCTGCACAGCCAGTTCGGGCAGCGCGTGATCGAGTCCTTTCTCAGGCGAATAGCGCACCTGCCGGGAAGTTGGACCACCCAAGGGGTGATCGAGGCGCAAGTGGCGGCGATTGCCGAGCAGGTCGGGGATCATCGAGTGGTCTGCGGGCTGTCCGGCGGCGTCGACTCGGCAGTGGCGGCCGCGTTGGTGCAGCGCGCGGTCGGAGACCGGTTGACCTGCGTGTTTGTCGACCACGGGTTGTTGCGCTCCGGCGAGCCTGAGCAGGTGGAGCGCGACTTCGTCGCCGCGACCGGGGTCAATCTGAAAGTTGTCGACGCCCGGGCCAGATTCCTGGCGGCTCTGCACGGTGTGAGCGATCCGGAGACCAAGCGGAAGATCATCGGCAGAGAGTTCATCCGGGTCTTCGAAGACGCCGCAGCCGAGGTCGTCGCCGATGCCGGTGCCCACGGTGAAACGGTGGACTTCCTGGTTCAGGGGACGCTCTACCCTGACGTGGTGGAGTCCGGCGGTGGCAGTGGGACGGCGAACATCAAGAGCCACCACAATGTCGGCGGTTTGCCGGAGGATTTGCAGTTCGCGTTGGTCGAGCCACTACGGACTCTCTTCAAGGACGAGGTCCGGGCGGTCGGCGGACAACTGGGTCTACCCGATGAGATCGTCTGGCGGCACCCTTTCCCCGGACCCGGCTTGGCGATCCGAATCATCGGTGAGGTCACCGCGGAGCGACTCGCGCTGCTGCGTGCGGCGGATGCGATCGCCCGCGAGGAGCTGACGGCGGCTGGGCTGGACCGGGACGTCTGGCAGTTCCCAGTGGTGCTGCTGGCCGATGTCAGATCTGTGGGTGTGCAGGGCGACGGTCGCAGCTATGGGCATCCAGTGGTACTGCGACCGGTGTCCAGTGAGGACGCGATGACCGCTGACTGGTCGAGGTTGCCCTACGAACTGCTGGCGCGGATCTCCACCCGGATCACAAACGAGGTGCCGGAGGTCAACCGCGTGGTGCTGGACATCACCAGCAAACCGCCGGGCACCATCGAGTGGGAGTAGCGACCCCCGAATGGCGGTGGTGATCGGGTCCTCGGCCAGGACCTGCTAGGACAAGTCGAGCGCGGCCTTTACCGCATCGCCAAGGTGAGTCAATTCACCGCGCGCGAGCGTTCCCTTCTTGCGCCGGAAACGCGTCCGCGGAACGGTATGGATGTCTGTCGCCTTGGCGTAGGACACTGTGTACCTGTCCACTCCGGCCTCCGCGTCCAGCGGTACATGGGTGGACGGTGGTCCAGAGCTGCCAGTGACGACAACGACCGTCACGCTGGAGAGTCGGTGGCACAACACGTTTGCGCTGAGCACCACCACGGGATGCTCGTTGACCGGTGCGGGGAACCGCACGTCCCATACCTCTCCGCGGAGCGGTCGCGCAGTTGCCGGTGGCACGTCGTCTCAATCGTTGTCGGGATAGAGGGCGGCCGTGACGTCTGAGATGGGCACCGGTTCGCTTTGGTAGAGGTCGTCATACTCCCGACCCATCGCCACCAGTTGCGCCTTGCGGTGAAGCATGGCCAGGGCCTCGCGGATCGCCTCAGACGGTCCGGCCAGGCCACACTCGGTTCGATGACGACGTTCTGGCGCGACTTCGTCGCCGAGCCGGCGCAATTCCGGGGGCGACTCCTTCGGGGGTCGCTCAGCAACTCATCGACGAAGGTCTGCGGATGAGCGAGTTTCCCGGGATTGTCTTCAAGGATGGTCCAAGCGGTCGGCGAGCGGCGATCGTCGCGGGACCCGACATATGGGAAGTCATCACTTTTCTTGCGGAGAGCGAAGAGCGTGGGGAGTTGGCCGTCGAAGCGGCGGCAGAGGTGTTGGCCTTACCGCAGTCCAGGATTCGAGTGGCGCTGGACTACTACTCGGCCTACGGCGCTGAGATCGACCGTGAAATCCTCGCGACTGAAACCGCTTCCGTTGCGGCCGAGGCCGCGTGGCAGTCGAGCCGGGAATTGCTGGCGTGACCCCGCAGCCGGGGGGAGCGGCTCTGATCCTGGACGAAATGTTCTCCGCGGCTCTCGCTGCGGCGCTCAGACACGAGGGACACGACGTCGTTGCGGTCTGCGAAGTTCAGGAGCTGCGTGCCCTGTCCGATGCCGAACTGTTTGATTGGGCTGCTGTGGCCCAGCGGCGCATCGTGACCGAAAACGTTAAGGAGTTTCGGCCACTCTTGGCGCAGGCCCAGGATTCAGCCCGTCCGTCCGCCCAACTCCTGCTGACCAGCAGCAGGACCTTCCCCCGATCCCGCAAGAATCCCGGGCCCCTGCTCGAGGCTGTGCGCAGCTGGCTAGTCGGATCAGCGGAGTCAGACATTCCAGCCGAGGACTGGCTCCGTCCCGCTCGGTGAGCGGAGCATCGTCTCGGGGTAGCGAGGCCCACCACTACACTGGCGGGATGTCGTTCCTGCTGCACGTGTTGGTCGTCCTGCACTTCCTCGGCCTTGCCTCGCTGATCGGCGGATTCCTGGTGCAGGCGAAGACGACGCCACGGGTGATCAACCCGGCGATGCTGCACGGCGCCCTCACCCAATTGGTGACCGGCGTCCTGATGGTCGGTCTGCTGTACCCGCTGCACTCACAGAACCCTGATGAGTACGGGCTGCCCGATAACGCCAAGATTGGCGTCAAACTGCTGATCCTGCTGGTCATCCTCGGCCTCGTGTTGGCCAATCGAAAGAAGCCCAGCATCAGCACCGGGGTCTGGGCTGCGATCGGTGGACTGGCCACCGCGAACGTCATCATCGCCGTCTTCTGGAGTTAGCCCGGCGACTGATGGCTGACCTGCTTGCGGATCTGAACCCCCAACAATACGAGGCTGTCACCTCGGAGGCTCCCGCGCTGCTGGTGGTCGCCGGCGCCGGGTCAGGTAAGACCCGGGTTCTGACCCGGCGAATCGGACACCTGCTCGACGCCAGGCGGGCCGCTCCGGGTGAAATCCTGGCGATCACCTTCACGAACAAGGCCGCCGCCGAGATGCGCGAGCGGGTGGCCGAGTTGGTCGGCTCGCGTGCTCGGGCGATGACCGTCAGCACGTTTCACTCGGCCTGTGTCCGGATCCTGCGGCGAGAGGCCGATCGTCTGGCGCTGCCCTCGAGTTTCTCGATCTACGACACTGCCGACACCCTGCGACTGCTGACGATGGTGATGCGGGATGCCGACATGGACATCAAGCGCACGACACCGCGGTCGATGGCAGGCCGAATCTCCGCGCTCAAGAATGATCTCGTCGATCACGAGACCTTCCGTTCCCGCGCCGAGAATCCCACCGAACTGGAGTTGGCGGGGGTGTATGCCGACTACCAGCGGCGCCTGCTGCAGGCCGGCGCGGTCGATTTCGACGACCTGATCGGCCACACAGTGGCGTTGTTGCAGGGCTTCGACGATGTCGCCGAGCACTACCACCGCCGGTTCAGACATGTCCTCGTCGACGAGTACCAGGACACCAACCACGCACAATACGTGCTTGTCCGGGAACTGGTCGGCAGCGACCGGGACGAGGTGGCACCGGCGTCGCTGAGTGTCGTCGGAGACTCCGACCAGTCGATCTACGCCTTCCGTGGCGCCACAGTGCGCAACATCGAGCAGTTCGAGAGTGACTTCCCGGACTCCCGCGTGGTCATGCTCGAGCAAAACTACCGGTCCAGCCAGAACATTCTGACGGCGGCGAACGCAATCATCACCCGGAACCCGGAGCGGCGCGAGAAGAAGCTCTGGACCGATGCCGGAGCGGGCGCGCCTCTGGTGACCTATGTCGGTGATGACGAGCGGGATGAGGCCGCCTTTGTGGCCGAAGAGATCGACCGCCTAGCCGACGCGCACGCGGTGCAGGCGTCCGACGTGGCGATCTTCTACCGCACGAACGCCCAATCCCGCGCACTGGAGGAGGTGCTGGTTCGGGTGGGCCTGCCCTACCGAGTGGTGGGCGGCGTGCGGTTCTACGAGCGCAAGGAGGTCAAGGACGCCCTCGGATATCTGAAGGTTGTGGCGAACCCGGACGACGATGTGGCGTTGCGTCGCATCCTGAACACCCCGAAGCGGGGAATCGGTGACCGGGCGGAGGCGGTGATCGATGCGTTTGCGCAACGGCACCGGATGAGTTTCCATGCCGGACTGCGGCGTGCTTCCGAGGCGCCCGGCCTGGCGGCCAGGTCGCTCCACGCGATCGAGGGTTTCCTGGAGGTGCTGGACGGGATAGTCGCCGTCGCCGATTCTGCCGGCCCCGGTGATGTGGTGCAGGAGGTGTTGGAACGGACCGGCCTGCTGGCCGAACTGCAGGCCTCCGACGACCCGCAGGACGCGACTCGGGCGGAAAACCTGGCCGAACTCGAGGGGGTTGCCGAGGAGTTCAGCCGGGACAACCCAGCAGGGACCCTGGACGATTTCCTGGAACGGGTGGCGCTGGTGTCGGACTCGGATGAGATTCCCGCGGCCGACGGTGGGATGGTCACGTTGATGACCTTGCACACCGCCAAGGGGCTTGAGTTCCCGGTGGTGTTTCTGACCGGAATGGAGGACGCGGTGTTCCCGCATGCCCGGTCGCTGGGCGACCCGGCTGAGTTGGCCGAGGAGCGGCGGTTGGCATACGTCGGCATCACTCGTGCGCGGGAGCGGCTCTACCTGACCCGGGCGATGGTTCGTTCCGCCTGGGGCAGCCCGCAGGCGAACCCCGCGAGCAGGTTCCTCTCCGAGTTGCCGGAGGAACTGTTGGAACATCGTCGGGAGGATATTCCGATGCAGCAGAGCGGCACCGGCTCTGTTGGCAGCGGCGCCGGAGCGATGGCCGGTGACAGTTGGGGACGATCGCAGGGCCGGGAGCGCCGCGAGCGGTCGGGCAGCCAGCCTCCGATCCTGTCGCTGAATCCCGGGGACAGGGTGCTGCACGGAAGGTTCGGGCTTGGCACCGTCGTGTCCACTAGGGGCGTGGGGGAGAGTGCGGAGGCCAGCGTCGACTTCGGCAGCGAAGGTACGAAGCGGCTTCTGCTGCGGTACGCGCCGGTCGAGAAGCTCTAGATCGTCCTCCCCCCGGCGGGTGTCCTCTTCATTACGCGACGCCTCCCGTAGCGTGATCTCGCTCACTTTGCCGGTAGCGAAACGCCGCATTTGCGTTGCTTGTGACGCATCTCACGTCCAGATAGTCGTCAATGTCCGGTTTGCGGCCTACAAGGACGGTCGAAACCACCGGACACTGGTTCGAAAGGCAGGCACTATGCAGCCTGCGGCCGGGATTCCTCCCGGGGTCCCGTCGGTATGAACGCCGAGGAACGGGTCCATCCCCAGTCCCCCCGAAATTGAGTGATTCCCTGTGGTCTCCAGCACTGATAGCACCCGCCGGCCTGCCCGGCCGACCCGCCGGCGGGCGGCGCTGATCGTCGGCGCGCCACTGGCGGCGACGGCGGCGATTGTGGCGACCGTCTCGCTGACCCAGGCCGGTACCGCCGCTGCCGGCGTCGGCGACGGCTCGGCGGTGGGGTCGAGCAACGGCTCAGGCCGGGGGCCGGTTTCCGTGGCGACTGCAGGCCCGATCGTGCCAGTCGCAGCCGCAGGGCCGGTCGCGGGTCCCGCGGTCGGCGCCGCGCCGGAGGTGGTCACCCTCGCTGATGTCGCACGCTTCGCCGCGGTCGGGCGCACTGTCCCACTGCAGTTGGCGACGCTCGGAGCGGGCACGTCCGCGCAGATGGCTGGCTCTGCCACCCGACTGGCGGATTATCTGGGCAGCGCGGCCTGGACCATCCCGGTGGATCACTACGAACTCACCGCCCGGTTCGACGAGGCCGGTGCCAACTGGGGCGGCGGTCAGCACACCGGG
>JAUPKM010000161.1 GCA_030837445.1 Actinomycetota bacterium | reverse complement strand
CGATGGCAGGCTGGGCCCATGGACAAGCAGACCGAGTTCGTACTCCGATCGATCGAGGAGCGGGATATCCGCTTTGTGCGGCTCTGGTTCACCGATGTGCTGGGACAACTGAAATCCGTCGCCGTCGCGCCAGCGGAGTTGGAGGGCGCCTTCGCCGAGGGCATCGGCTTCGACGGCTCCGCCATCCAGGGTTTCACCCGGGTAACCGAAGCGGACATGTTGGCCTGCCCGGATCCCTCCACCTTCCAGGTGCTGCCGTGGCGGGGGGAGACGAACGCGGTCGCTCGGATGTTCTGCGATATCGCGCTGCCCGACTCCTCGCCGTCTCACGCCGATCCACGGTTCGTCCTCAAGCGGGCACTTGCCAACGCCGCCGCGGCTGGGTTTACCTTCTACACCCACCCCGAGATCGAGTTCTACCTGCTGCGGGAACGCCCGGCCCAGGGCGGTCAGCCGGTTCCTGTGGATGATGCCGGCTACTTCGACCACGCTCCACTGGGACCTGCCCAGGACTTCCGGCGGGGGGCGATCACGATGCTCGAGGATATGGGCATCTCGGTGGAGTTCAGCCATCACGAAGGTGGCCCGGGTCAGCAGGAGATCGACCTGCGCTACGCCGATGCCTTGTCCACTGCGGACAACATCATGACCTTCCGGACAGTGGTCAAGGAGGTCGCCAGCGAACAGGGCGTATATGCCACGTTCATGCCGAAACCGTTCCGGGATCACCCGGGTTCGGCGATGCACACCCACCTGAGCCTGTTCGAGGGGGACACGAACGCGTTCGCCGATCCCTCCGCCGATATGGGGCTGTCCGCAACTGCACGTTCCTTCATCGCAGGCCTGCTGCGGCACGCTCCGGAGCTGTCGGCGGTGACCAACCAGTGGGTCAACTCCTACAAGCGGATCGCCGCCGGGGGCGAGGCCCCGACCTACGTGTGCTGGGGTCACGACAACCGCTCGGCGCTGGTCCGGGTGCCGCTATACAAACCTCACAAGGAGAACAGCACCCGGATCGAACTGCGGTCTGTCGACTCGGCCTGCAACCCCTACCTGGCGTTCGCACTGATCCTGGCGGCCGGCCTGAAGGGGGTTGCGGAAGGCTACGAGCTTCCGCCAGCCGCAGAGGATGACGTCTGGGCGCTGACCGACCGTGAACGTCGGGCGATGGGGTTGGATCCGTTGCCGAGCAGTTTGAACCAGGCGATCACCGCGATGGAACGGTCGGAACTTGTGGCAGACACCCTCGGCGAGCACGTCTTCGAGTTCTTCCTGGCCAACAAGCGGGCCGAATGGGATGCCTACCGACGGCAGGTGACCCAGTTCGAATTGGATCGGTACCTGCGGGTGCTGTGAACGGGTCGACCGGGCGACAGGTGAGGGCAGCAGCGTGACGTACTCCGGACGGCGGCGGGACCCGCTGGGTGGGGCCGCACTTGCTCGATTCGGATTCGCCGATCTGGACAAGGCGGCTCGGTTGCTGGGCGACCCGGGGATGGCCGCAGTGGCGGATTCACCGACCGCGATGGCCGACTTCCAGGTAGCTGCCGACCCAGACCTCGCCCTGCTCACCCTGTCCAGGCTGATCGACCTCGGGGAACCGACTGCCGGCTTGGATCAGGCGTTTGTGGCGGACGACGAATTCCGCCGCAGATTCCTCCGCATCATCGGTCTCAGCGAGGCCTTCGGCGGCGTGCTGCTTCGCCATCCGCAGTGGTGGCCCAGGTTAACCGGAGCGGGCGACAGGTCCGGTTCGGGCCACCCGTCGCTGGCGATGCGGACAGCCCTGCTCACCGCGGTTGGCGCCGATCCGGAGGCCGCCGTGCCGGTCGCTCCGGCAGACGGCGAGGCAGCCCTGTTGGCGATGCGCAAGGAGTACCGACGACAGTTGCTGGTGATCGCAGATCAGGATCTCAGTGGCGGCCATCCGGTGGACGTCACCACTGAGTTGCTGTCGGATCTCGCGGACAGCGTGCTTGAGGCTTCATTGGCCATCGCTCGAGCGGGTGTGACCGACCACGAGACCTGCCGGCTCGCGATCGTGGCGATGGGCAAGTGCGGTGCCAGAGAGCTGAACTATCTCTCCGACGTTGACGTCATCTTCGTTGCCGAACCGGTGCTGGGTGCCGATGAGCAGACTGCGCTGGCGGCCGGCACGGCGCTGGCCAAGAGGCTGATGAACATCACCATGGCCCACACGGAGGAGGGAACGATCTGGGAGGTCGACGCTGGCCTACGCCCGGAGGGCAAGGCAGGTGCGCTGGTGCGGACTTTGGCCAGTCACCTCGACTACTACGGCCGATGGGCCAAGACCTGGGAGTTCCAGGCCCTGCTGAAGGCTCGCGCGGCCGCTGGCGATCGGGTGCTAGGCAACGAATTCGTCTCGGAGACCCGACCGCTGGTGTGGAGCGCGTCGCGGCGCCCCGACTTCGTCTCGGATGTCCAGTCGATGCGGCGACGGGTGGAGCAGAGCATCCCGGCGCGGCACGCAGACCGCGAGTTGAAGCTGGGCACCGGTGGCCTCCGCGACATCGAATTCGCCGTGCAGTTGCTGCAGATGGTGCACGGTTCGTCCGACATCACGGTGCGATCGCCGACAACGCTGATCGCCCTTGAGCAGCTGGCGACCTGGGGTTACATCGGTCGAGATGACGGCCGGGCGCTGGGCCAGGCATACAGGTTTCTGCGCACCCTCGAGCATCGGCTGCAACTGCGGTCGCTGCGCCGTACCCACACGTTGCCCGACGACCCGGACGATTTGCGTTGGCTGGGTCGGTCGATGGGTTTTCGCCGCGATCCGGCAGAGGAACTCATGGCCGAGTGGCGGGCGCAGGCGCGGACGGTGCGCAGGCTGCACGAGAAGTTGTTCTACCGACCTCTGCTCAATGCGGTGGTGCGGCTGGAACCTGGTCAGGCGCGACTCACTGCCCAGGCCGCCGAAGATCGGTTGACGATGCTCGGCTACGCCGACCCGGCCGGGGCGCTGCGGCATCTGGAGGCGCTTTCCGCCGGTGTCAGCAGACGCGCCGCGATCCAGCGCACGCTATTGCCGGTGATGCTGGGTTGGTTTGCGGACGGCCCGGACCCCGATGCCGGCCTGCTTGGATTCCGGCAGGTCAGCGACACGTTAGGAACGACTCCCTGGTTTCTGCGGCTGTTGCGCGACGAGTCGGCCGCCGCCCAGCGACTGGCAGCGGTGCTGTCTGGTTCCCGGTACGCCAGTGAACTACTGGTCCGGGCTCCGGACGGGGTGGGGATCCTCGCCGACCGACATTCGATGGTGCCGGTGGATCGGGAATCGCTGCTGGCCGAGATGCGAACCATCGCCGCCCGACACGAGGACCTGGGCGCCGCTGTCGCGGGCATTCGCGCTGTCCGTAGACGCGAGCTGTTCCGGATCTCAGCGGCGGACGTCTGTGGCCTACTCACGGTGCAGGAGGCCGGCTGGGCGCTGTCCGATCTGGCCGACGCCACCATTGAGGCCGCGCTGCGCGCAGGAATCGCCGAGTTCGAGCGGCGAACCCGCGCACCCGTCCCCGCCCGATTGTTGGTGGTTGCGATGGGCCGTCTCGGGGGCCGGGATCTGTCCTACGCCTCCGACGCCGACGTGGTCTACGTGTATGCCCCGGTCGAGGGTGAGTCCGAAGCTGCAGCCGGTGCCGCCGCGTTGGCGATCATCAATTCGGTCAGTCGGGAGCTCGCCGTTCCCAGCCCGGACCCGCCGCTGGGGTTGGATGCCGACCTGCGCCCGGAGGGACGGCAGGGACCGCTGGTCAGGAGTGTCGAAGGTTTCCGAACGTACTTCCAGCGGTTCTCGGCACCTTGGGAGGCGCAGGCTCTGCTGCGCGCCCGGCCGATAGCGGGTGATTCCCACCTCGCGGTCGAATACGTCGAACTCATCGATCCGATCCGCTACCCGGCGGGCGGTCTGACCACATCGGACCTGCTCCAGATGCGTCGGTTGAAGGCGCGGATGGAGGCTGAACGGCTGCCCAGGGGGGCGGACCCGCGGCGCAACACGAAACTCGGGCCGGGCGGACTCAGCGATGTCGAATGGGTGGTGCAGATGTGTCAGCAGCAGAGCGCCCACGCCTTCGAGGGGTTGCGAACCACTGCCACCATGGACGCGCTGACGGAGTTGCGAACTCTGGGGCTGCTATCCGGCGAGGATGCGGAGCAACTCCAACAGGCGTGGTGTCTGGCGGCGCGGGTGCGCAACGCGATCACGCTGGTAGCCGGCAAAGGCGGCGACCAAATCCCGGCGGATATGCGCTCGCTGGCCGGTGTCGCGCACCTTCTCGACTACCCGCCGGGGGATAGCGGCGCCGTGCTGGAGGATTACCTCCGAGTCACCCGGCACGCCCGAGCGGTATTCGACCGCGTCTTCTTCGGCGACGACTAGCCGAACTGCGGTGTGGCCGGCGTCCCGCTACGGGACTGCCGACCACACCGCAGTTGCTTTCGTGCGAGCTCCACCGTTGGACTACCCGGCCAACGCGGCCTTCAACGCCGTCTTCGCGGCCGAGACTGCGCTCTGGTAGGTCTGACGCGCGGTGCGAACTTCACCGTGGAACGACTTCAGAGCGGGAGAGGTTGCACTCCGGTAGGTCGTCAGCGCTGCGCGGACCTGCTCCCTGGTGGTGGCCGCCTTCAGTGCGGTCGCAAGGTCGGCCTGGGCCTGGACCAGGACGGTCTTGAGTTTGGCGCGGGCCGCTTCCAGGCTGCCGCGGTAGGTGGTGCTGGCAGCCTTGATCGCCACGAAGCACGCGGTTCGGGCATCCACCTGGCTCTGCGGTGCGGTGGCCTTGAAGTAGACGGTATAGGCCTCCGTCACGGCAGCGCCACGCTTGTCGGTCGCTGTCAGAAACGCCGCCTGTTCCAGCGTCCGGGCGGCCGAGACAGCCTCGTCGAACTTCGCCCGGGCTGCCAGCTTGGCGGCCTGGTTGTTGCCTGCTGCGCGCAGTTCGGTCCGGAACACAACGACTGCGGCCCGCACCGATGCCTGGGCCGCGTTGTGGGCGACGCGGGTCTCCGCCCGGAACGTGTGGTGGGCGGCCGCAAGGGAAGTCTGCAGCGTCGTTTTGGCGGCGCCGGCGGGTGCGGATTTCACACCAAGAGCGCAGGCGACAGTGGCTGGGTAGAGGTCGCGGCCGCCCTTGCGGTGGTCGGTCGCGTTGGCCGGAGCGGCGAAACCGGCGGCAGCGACGGCCGTCAATGCGGTCCCCGCTGCGATCGAGACGAATCGCTTCTTCATGGTGGATCTCCTTCGAGGGATTCGGTCGGTTGCTGGTGACATCTGCACCTTCCCGGTGCTGCCTGCGAACGTAACCGCGATGGGTTCAATTGTTGGTCAAGAGTGACCCGCGTTACACAAAGCCGGGACCAAATCCAGGAACTCCTTACCCCGGTACGACCCGCGACGATTTCTGCTACCGATAGTCGTCCCAGCTGGGCAGGTTGTCCAGCTCCCACTGGGCCGATCGCGGCATCGTCATCGCGGTGTCGGCGAACATCTCGCCGGCTGCGGTGATGACGGCACCTGCGTAGCCATCGAAACCGGCTACCCAGCCGAGGCCATCTTCAGCCATCAGCAGGCCGACGGTGGCGAACGCGTCGGCCCAGCCAAGTTGCGGTCCGGTGACCGTGAAGGACAGTGCGGCCGCCGACGCCGGGCGGGCTCCCGCGGCTGCCGGGGTGAAGACGTGATCACCGCGCTCGTAGCGGCCTGACGTGGCAATGGCACCGGTCGTCAAAGCGACCATGGCCCGCGCACGGGTGGGAGTGCTGGGGTCGAGGATGCCGAATTGCCAGGGCCGCCCAGCAGGGTGACCGCCGTGGCAGCGCCAGTCGCCACCTACTCCGAGTGCCCAATGCCGAAACCCGCGGGTGAGCAACACTTCAGCGGCTCGATCGACCGACCAGCCTTTGACGAAGCCAGCCACGTCGAGTGGTTGGTCACGGCCGCGGGGGTACATCGAGAAGACACCGTCACTGGCCGACTCGAGCCAACTGCACGCCGCCAGAACCTCCCGAAGGTCGTCGGAGACGGTCGGTGGCGAGGTAGCGCCGCCACCTGCCTGCAGCAGCGTCGCGGCGAGCACGCTCACCTCACTGTCGGGGCGGTAGGACGACATCCTGCGTTCGATATCCGCCAGCACTGCTGCGACCTCGGTCGCGGCTCGGTCAGCTTCCGCCTCGGTGCAGTCGATCGTCAGACTCGCCCGGGTCCCCATCACCGACCAGTTCCGACGCTCGCCCGCCGGGTTCATTGCTGGTCGATGATCGCCTGCAGGGATTCGCGGTAGCCGTCCGAGGTCACCGTCGCCCCTGAGATGTTGTCGAAGTTGGCGTCGCCCGACGCGAGCACAGCGGCTTCCAGCTCCGGCACCGCCCGGGCATTGATGCTGATGGACTTCCGGTCGCCGTCAGGAGTCATGATCGTCCGGACGGCGCAGACCCGACCGTTGCTCACCTGAGCTGCCACCTGCACCAGACCCCATTCGGTCTGCACGATCGGCCCGCTGACCTCAGCCCCACTGCATGACCCCGAGTCCGTCGCCGCGGTCCCGGTGCCGCCATTGGCGCCGGTGGTAGTGCCTGCGGCGTCGCTGCCGTCGTCACTATCGCCCGCGTCTTCGTCAGTGTCAGCGTCCTCGGCCGTGCGGCCGGAGTCGACCGTCCCGGCCTGGGGGGTGCTCCCGCTCTCGGCGGTCGTGCTACTCGCGGTCTTCGCTGCGTTGGTGGTCGTGTTGTCGTCGCCGGTGAGCAGTGTGGCAAGGCCCGGGTCGGCGGCGCCCACCACCAGGACGGCCGCCGTTCCCACCAGCACTGCGGGCGCGATTCTGCGCATGGCTCCGGACATCAGTAGTCGTACCTCTCTGTGTGAATGTTCGCTTTGGGCATCCCGGCTGCCGCCAGGCCCTTCATGGCTGCCCTTGTCATGCCCGTGGGGCCGGACACGAAGCCGGCCCGATGGGCCAGGTCCGGCACGAGTGCGCGCAGCGATGCGGGGGCAAAGGGGTCATACCCGGCAAGTGTCAGGCGGCTGCCGAACACCAGGTGCAGGCGACCATGCAGGGCGGTCACCAGTTGCTCGAGTTCCTGGTAGAACCACGCGTCCTGGCGCCGACTGACCCGGACGATCACTTCGGGTCGCTGGGTCGGATCGAGGTCCTCCAGGATGGCGCGCAGCGGTGCGACACCGCTGCCCCCGGCGATCAACAGCACGGGGGCGCCGCTGGCCTTCGCGGCAGTGAAGGTGCCATAGGGCCCCTCCAGCCACACTCGTGTTCCGACCGAGAGACGTTCGAACGCCGCCGCATCGTCGCCGGTGTTTCGGAAGGTGAATCGCAGGCCCTGCACGAATGGCGCCGCCGACACCGAGTAGGGGTGCGTCTGCCACCAGAGATCCCTGGTGCCGAACCTGACCTGGTAGTACTGCCCGGGCGCGCCACAGCAGTTGCGCAGCGACCGCCCGCCGACCCAGACGCTGATCGAATCCGGTGCCGGTCGGGAGATCTCGGTGATGCGAAGTGGGCGCATCATGGACAGTGCCAGCGGCCGCAGCCTGCTCCAGACGATCAGGATCGCGACGGCCAGGTAGAGGGCGATCCACCACAGTCGAGCCAGCAGGTTGTCGGAGAAATCGGATCCAGCCACCAGCACGTGGCCGAGGGCCAATGCGACGGCGGCGTATCCCAGGATGTGCAGGTAGTACCAGGTCTCATAGGCCATCCGATTGCGGATCCTGCGGTAGGAAGTGAACGCGACCAGCGCCATCAGCGCGCCACCGACCATCGCGGCCGGAAACCAGGGTTCCCCGAACAGGAAGACGACAGTGGAGAGCGGATCCCGGCTCGCTCGCAATGAGTAGGCCCAGATCAATGCCACGGCGTGCAGCAGCAGCCCGAAGGCGGCGACCATGCCAGTCCATCGATGCCAGCCGAGCATTCGGTCCATCCCGAACTTGCGTTCCACCGACGCGGGTCGCGCCGCCAACGCAAGGCCGCCCAGTGCGGCCAAGCCGGCGGCCAAGCCGGCGAGCTGACCGATCCCGGTGAGGGCGCCGGAGAACGACGACGTGATGAACTCGAGGCCACCGCCTGCCAGCCACAGCAGCAGGGCAGTCAGCGGGACACCCACCACGACGACTCCCACGTCGCTGCGGAGCAGGCGACTCTGGGCAGGGCGCCGCAGCCTCACGGGGTGGTTGGTGACGTGACTGATCGTGGTGGCCATACCTCCACCTTTGCCGACCCTCGAGTCGGGGGCATCAGCCCGCAGAACCCAGTGGCGGGCACTCCGCTGGAGGGATCGACTACTCCTGCGGGAGTACGTCGCCGGCGCCGCGACGCTGGCCAGGTGTGACCAGGCCGCTCTCGTAGGCGAGGGCGACCAGTTGGGCGCGGTCCCGGGTCGCGGTCTTGGTCAGGATCCTGCTGACGTGGGTTTTGACAGTTAGCGGGCTGAGCACGAGCGCGCCGGCGATCTCGTCGTTCGACATGCCTTGGGCGACCAGGCCGAGGACCTCCCGTTCCCTGTCGGTGAGGGATTCCAGCGCCGCGGGTGTGGTATCCGAGCGGACCGGCTGGGACAGGAACCGCTCCACCACTGACCGGGTCGCAACCGGCGACAGTAGCGATTCGCCGGCGGCCAGGACCCGCACCGCCCGGACGATTTCCGCCGGGTCGGTGTCCTTGGCCAGAAACCCGCTCGCCCCGGCACGCAAGGCGCCGACCACATACTCATCCACCTCGAAAGTGGTCAGGATCAACACCCGCACACCGGCCAGGTCCTCGTCGGCAGCGATCGCGGCCGTGGCAGTGATCCCGTCCATCCCAGGCATCCGAATATCCATCACCACCACGTCGGCTCGCTCCGAGCGCGCCAACGCCACCGCCTCGTCGCCGGTGCCTGCCTCGCCGACCAGTTCGAGGTCGGGCTCGCTGCCCAGCAGATTGGCGAGCGCCGATCGCAACAGCGGCTGGTCGTCGGCAATCACGATCCTGATGGTCATCGGTCCTCCGGTTGATTCGAATCGGGTAGTGGCAGCACCGCGCGGACCTCAAATCCGCCGGTCGCCAACTCTCCGGCGGTGAATCCGCCGCCGAGGGCGTGGACTCGTTCGGCCAGGCCGGTGAGCCCCAGTCCGCTGCCGCCACTGCCATCGCGGCCCACCGGGTCGGCTGTCCCGCCGTCGGTGACAGTCACGACCAGGGTCGCGGCGTCGCGCCGCAGCGCCACTGCGGTCGGAGTTGCCGGACCGGCATGACGGACGACGTTGGTCAAACCCTCCTGGACCACCCGGTAGGCGACCAGCCCAACGGATTCGGGTACGCCCGCCGCGAGACCCGTCGCCGAATCTTCAGTGAGCGTCAGCGGCAGTCCGGTGGCCGCGACCCTGGCCACCAACGCCGGGATATCCGCCAGCGAGGGCACCGGGTTGCGCGATTCCGGTGCCTCGCCACGGAGGAGGGCCAAGGTCGTCTTCAACTCGTCCATTGCCGCGGCGCCGGCCGCTCTCGCCTCGTCCAGGGCGACCTTTGCCCGATCCGGGTGGCTCTCGACCAGATGGGACGCCACCCCCACCTGCATCGTCACCACGGTGAGGCTGTGGGCCAGTACGTCGTGTAGATCCCGGGCCAGAGTCACGCGTTCCTCGGCGACGGCGCGCGCGGCCTCTGCGGTGCGCTCCAACTCCGCGGCGGCCAACCTGGTCTCGACCTCGGACAGGTAGGCTCGCCGGCTCCGGGTGGCGATCGCCGCCAACAGTGGAATCGCCACCGCCACCAGGCAGAACAGGACGAACAGTGCGGCGGCCGCTTCTTCGCCGTTGATCAGGGTCGCGAGGAGTACCACGCCGGCGCTGGCCCCGCCGACAATCGCCGCGGGCAGCCACCCTCGTTCGGCCGCCAGTGAATAGAGCGCGATCGCGAAGGCCGCGCAGAGGGCGAATGGGATGTGAATCGCCAGCGAACCGACCGCGGCTGCGAACGCTGCCAGCCCGACCGCCAACCAAGGTAGTTGGCGGCGCAGTAGCATCGCCGCCATTGCGATGCTGACCACCAGCAGAACCGCCAACAGGCTGTCGCCCAAGGGTGCCGAGCTGAGTCCGAGGATGTTGGCGCCGTCCCGATCGCCGTGCTCCAGATACTCGTGATCGTCGAAGGTCGACCGGAACTCGTCGCGGAACGGGCCGCGTGGGCGTTCCTCCCAGGAGCTCTGGATCGCCCACTCGCCCAATACTCCGACGAAGACCGCGGCGGCCAACGCGAGGTCGCCGAGCCGATCGCTGAACAGTCGTCTCCGAGGTGGCAGCGCGTCCGGAGCCGACGCTGCGGTGGCGGCCATGGCGCCAGACTACGGGGCGGACCCGCCGGTCGGATCCCCCCGCGGATGGAGCCGGTCAGTACGCCGGCGGGAGTAGTGCCCGTCCGAGTGTTCGGCACATGTCACCCGGTGCGCTTTGCTAACCTGCGCAGAACTCGGTTTGGTTGCCGTCCGCGCACGGTGGCGGCGCCGCCCGACCGGATCGACTACTTCAAAGGAGAACGAATGAGGATGCACAAGGCCACCGCGACAGCGGTGGGGATCGGGGCCGTTGCGTTGGCTCTGGCTGCGTGTTCCAGTGGATCCAGTGGATCCTCGACCGTCACTGTCACCGCGACGGCCACGCCGACCGCCGTGGCAACCCAGGCGGCCGCTCCGCTGAAGACCGAACCGGTCAAGCCGGAAGCGACGAAAGCCGCCCTGACCGGGTTGCCAGCAGCACCAGCAGGCTCGTCAGTGCAGCAGACGTCCAACAACAACGGTGTGCAGTACGCCCGTTACGCCAACAACTCCGAGGGGCCCACCGAGATCGTCGCCTACTACTCCGCCGCTTGGCAGAAGGAGGGGTATGCGATGACGAACAGCGGCGGGGGTGGCGGAGGCTACGGCAAGTACGGCGGTGCCGACGCGGGTGCGTCGGGGACAAAGACCGGTTCCTACGTCAACGTCCAGGCGGGCGGCTCGACCTCCGGCCCGACCTACTTCGAGGTCTGCCAGGGACCGAACCAGAGCGCGGTCAACGAGTGCGGCAACCAGTCCAAGTCCGGATCCAGCTGACGCCTTGGACTATCGGCTGAAGCTTCCTTCGGCGGTTCTCACGAAAGGTGCGCCCACTCCGGTGGAGCGCACCTTTCGTGCCATGGGGACCTCGTGCCATGTCATCGCCCACGGTGGTGGTGAGGCGGCCGTGGCCGAGATCGTCGCTGATATCGAGCGACTGGCAGCGCTCTGGACACGGTTCGACGATGCCAGCGAGGTCTCCCGGTTGAATGCGGCCGTCGGCCGCCGGATGTCGGTGACTGCGGACACCCGGCGACTGGCACAGCGGGCTTTGCTCGGCTGGCAGCTTTCCGGCGGCAGGTTCGATCCATTCCAGGTGGATCGGATGCCGGTCGTTGGCTATGGGCAGGACTTCGATGCGCTGGCCACTGTTGATCCGCCGACCAAGCTGACGGTCCGCCGAACCAGACCGCCCGTGGTCATCGACCCACGTCGGAACACGGTGCTGGTCACCGCCGGTAATGGGCTGGATTCCGGCGGGATCGGCAAAGGTTTCGCCGCCGACTTGGCGGCTGGTGCGGCGCTGCGGCGCGGTGTGCGCAGCGTGCTGGTGAACTTGGGAGGCGACCTAAAGTGTGCCGGGGTCACTCCTGCCGGCGGTTGGTTGGTGTCGCTGGACGACGCCTGGCGGCCTGGTGAGGAATCCGGCACGAGTATCAAGCTGCAAGGCGGGGCGGTCTGCACCTCCTCGCCGCTGCATCGCAGGTGGCGCTATTCCGACGGCAGTGAGGGCAATCATCTGCTCGATCCGCGAACCGGATTGAGCGTGTCCTCCCCGATTGCGGCGGTGAGTGTCATCGCCCGGCAGGGGTGGCTCGCCGAAGTGCTGTCGAAGACCGTTCTGCTCAGCTCCCGCCGATGGGCGAGTGGTCTGCTAGCACGTCGACAGGCGGCCGCGATCGTCACTTATCGGGACGGTAGTCGCAGCCAACTTCCGTGAGGCTCGGCGCCCTCGGGTGGCGTTGCTAGCGATCGATGGTCAGGTCCAGTCGCCAGGGTCGCCCGGCGTGGGGGGCGGCCAGGTCGGCCGTCCAGCCGGCCTCAAGCGCGGCCTGCAACAGTGCCGTCGGACTGGTCAACCTGCTGCCTGATTGGATCAGATCGCGGACAAGGCGACCCTTGCTCGCCTTGTTGTCGTGGCTTGCGGCGGTCCTTCCGCCGTCGGGGGTGGCCTGCCAGACCTTTCCCACGACGCAGACCTCAGCCAGATCGTGTGGCACCGGCCACAGCGGCCGGTACGCCCCGGACCGCAAGTCGAGCAGCACCCCTCGCCGGCTGATTGCGGGTCGCAACACTTCGTCGAGCGCCGGGCGCCAGATTGTGCTCAGTGGATTCAGACCCGGTAGTCCGGTCCCGGCCGTCAGCCGGTAGGCGGGGATCCGCTCGCCCAATCGGACAACTCCGAACAGTGCGGAGGTCACCCACACATCCCGATCGACTCGCCGTCGTTCGGAACTGGTCATGGACTTGGCGTCGAGCGCGTCGAACACGACCCCGGTGTAGATCCGTCGGGCTGCGGCCGTCGGTGCCGATTCGAGTTCCGCGTTCGCCTCGACCAACGGAAACAGGTTTTCGTTCAGCCCCAGCACGGCTGCGGCCGCCACCGGGTCGCCCCGACACAGACCGACCAGCGCGGCCAGCACCTGCCTGGTCGGCTCGATCAACGGTTCAGGACGGGTGCTCAGGTCCAGTGGCGACCCGGCGCCGGGCCGATACTTCGACTCCGAAGGAGGTAGCAGGATCAGGGCCATCGACGAGGTCAGCCCAGGGCCGGATCGGACAGATACGCCCGCAGCTTGTCTTCCCGTCGGAAGGTCAATCGCAACGTGTAGCGCACCGCGACGCGTCGCACGAGCGCGGTCCAGCCGGCCACCACTACTCCGGCCAGTAGAAAGACCCAGGGCTCCTTGCCGAACACCTCCACCAACAGCAGGGCGGGGGCCAGCAGCAGCACCGCCACCGGCGTACTGAGCAGGAACGGCAGGATGACCGCAAAGCCCCAACGGAGCCAGGTATGGCGCAGCGCGAACCGCTTTTTCATCGGCACTGAGTGATAAGGCAACAGTGGGGCGGCGATCGCGGCGATCCCGAGGTAGCCGAACGGCAGGATCAGCACGATGGCAGTGACCAGAAGCGTGGTGATGGTTTCGTTGTCCTTCAGCGCCAGCAGCAGGCTCAGGACGGCTCCGGCCGGCGCGATCAAGGTCCAAAGCGCCAGGTCCCGCCCGAGGATCAGATTGTGCAGCCGAGTCGGGTGGCCCAGCGCCTTCAGTGCCCGGTTGGGTTGGGAGCCGTACAGGTTCGTGGCGGGCACATCGGAGAACGCCCAACTGGCGAGGATGGCGGGCAGGAAGACGATGGAGGCGAATCGTTCACTGGTGATCGATTCGGGACCGAGCAGGAACCAGCCTGCCAGCACCAACGCGATGTTGAAGAACACCACCTGCAGCAATTCGAAGGGGGGTTTCAAAGTCGAGTGCAACTCGTAGCTCAGCCCACCCAGCACACTCCAGTCATCCGGGTCGCTGGGCGGAAGTAGCGGCACCCCGCGAAAGCGTTTCGTCGCGAGCAGCCGGTTCCGCTCGCGGGCCCGGTCAGTGGCATCGATCGGATCAACATCGCCTGGCTCGGTCACTGCTGCCTCCGGTTGTGGCTGGCGCGAAGCTCGGCAGCCGAGACGTTTACGACGGTCGACAGGTCGCCCCCGGCAGCGCGGGTCAATGCCCGCTGGCGCTCGTACCCTGCACCGTCGGAGATGATCCTGGCGATTCCGGACAGTTCCTGCTCGCAGCCCAGTCTCTCGGCCACTGGCACCAACCGCTCGCAGACACGCAGCAGGTCATCGGTCACGAGCACCTCGTGGTTGTCCTCGTCCAGCACGATGATGGCGTCCATGCCGTATCTGGCCGATCGCCACTTGTTCTCCTGGTGATGCCACGGCGGAAGCGTCGGCAGCAACTCGCCGGCGGCCAGTCGGGTGTCCAGATCAACGATCAGGCAGTGCGTCAACGCGGTGACGGCGGCAACCTCCTCGAACGTCGCCATGGCGTCGCAGACGCGCACCTCGATCGTGCCCAACGATGGCGACGGCCGAATATCCCACCGGATTTCGTTGAGGACATCGATGACCCCGGTCACTGTCATGTCGCGGGCGTACGCCTCGTATTCCGCCCACTTCTGGAATTGGAAGGGCAGCCCGGCGGTCGGAAGTTGCTGGAATAGCAGGGCGCGGTTGGAGGCATAGCCGGTGTCGTGGCCGTCGTAGTACGGCGAGGACGCCGAGAGCGCCTGCAGGTGGGGGTAGTAGCGCAGCAACGAGTTCAGCACGGGTAGCACGCGGTCCCGGTCCGTAAGACCCACATGGACGTGGACGCCGAAGATCATCATCTGCCGGCCCCACCACTGAGTTCGGTCGATCAGCGTGGCGTAGCGATCGGCATCGGTGACCAGCTGGTCCTGCCAGGAGGCGAACGGATGCATGCCGGCGCTGTACAACTCGATACCCAAGTCGTCGGTCACCACACGCACCCTGCGCATGCTCTCGTCAAGGTCCGCCATGGCCTGCGCGGTCGTCTCGCAGACATCGGAGACTAGTTCGACGGTGTTGAGCAGCAATTCCCGGTGGACGCGGTGCGGGGGCTCGGCTGCGTCGAGCCGTTCGAGGACCTCCTCCGCGCGCGACACCAGATCGCCGGATTGGGCATCGACAAGCGCCAATTCCCACTCCACCCCGAGGCTTGGGCCGGCGGACGCGCGGAAGGGTATTTGCATGGTGGCGCAATGATAGGGCTTCGTGATCGGGGGTTAGCGTCGTAATGTATACCCAGGGGGGCATTCCATTCGGGATGGCGGCAGTGCAGGTGTGGTTTCCCCGACGTCCTTGGAGGCGACATGCAACTGGAAGAAGAGGCAGCCGCAGCGGCACTGCGACGGTTACGCCGCGCTCAAGGTCAGCTCGCGGGGGTCATCAGAATGCTGGAAGACTCCCGAGACTGTCGAGACGTCGTGACGCAGTTAGCCGCCGTGTCAAGTGCGTTGGACCGGGCCGGCTTCACCATCGTGGCCAGCGGTTTGCGGCAGTGTCTGAATGATCCGGACGGCGAATTCGATCAGAAGGAACTCGAGAAGCTCTTTCTGGCTCTTGCCTGAGTCCCGGG
>JAUPKM010000160.1 GCA_030837445.1 Actinomycetota bacterium | reverse complement strand
CCGACACCCCGCCCGCCGGAGACGACGATCGCCGCTTCGGCCAGCTCTGGGCGCGCACTGCGGGCCTGCTCGACCCGGTTGGTGATCCGGGCGCCACTATCCGAAGGGGACAGCGCCACTGCCACATCCACCCGCTCCCCGGCAGCCGGTGAGGCCTCGGCGGGTGAGCTGTTGGGTCGAATTGTGATGACCGGAGTTCCGTTGGCGACCTTCGAGGTGACGATGATGGCGCCACCGAAGATGCTCTGCACGGCCGACAGGTCGGCGTTCAGACCGACGGCGTCGGTGACGATGCCACTGCCCACCTTGATGGCCAGTCGGGCTCCGACCTCCTTCCCCTCCGCGGTCGACGGAATCAACACCGCTGCCGGGGACACCTGCTCCACCAACTGCGCAAGCACGGTGGCCTTCGGTGCGACCAGGTACTCGCTGAGTTCCGGAGCGTCCGCCACATACACCTTGGCTGCGCCATATTCGGCGAGCGTCGGAATGGCCGCATCGGCGCCGGTTCCCACGAAGACTGCCGACGGTTCGCCGGCCGAACGTGCCAGCGTCAGCAGTTCGAGCGTGACCTTCTTGACCGCGCCATCGGCGTGGTCGACGAGAACGAGAATCTCTGCCATGTCGAATGCTCCTAGATGAACTTCTGGGTGGACAAGTAATCGGCGATCTTCACGCCGCCGTCGCCGGCGTCGGTGACGACCTGACCCGCGGCGCGGGGCGGGGCGTCGGCGAACTCCACGACCACAGACGATGCTGCGGCAGTACCTACCTCGTCGGCGGAGAGGCCGAGGTCGGCGAGGGTGAGGGTGTCGACGGGCTTCTTCTTGGCAGCCATGATGCCTTTGAAGTTCGGGTACCGAGGTTCGTTGATCTTCTCCACCACCGAGATGACCGCCGGCGTCGCGGCCTCCACCTCGTCGTAGCCGGACTCGGTCTGCCGCTGAATCTTGACGCTGCCACCGGTCACCGCGACGTCGTTGGCGAAGGTGAGCTGCGGGTAACCGAGAATCTCGGCCACCATCGCCGGCACGACACTCATTCTGGCGTCGGTCGACTCGGAGCCGAAGATCACCAGATCGGGCTGTTCCTTGTCGATGGCCTTGGCCAGCGCCTTGGAGGTGGCCACCGCACAGGAGCCGTGCAGCGCATCGTCGACGACGTGCACTCCGCGGGCCGCACCCATGCTCAGCGCCTTCCGAATGCTCTCAGTGGTCCGATCCGGGCCCATTGAGAGGACTGTCACGTCACCGCCGTTGGCCTCTGCGAGCTGCAGGGCCTCCTCGATCGCGTATTCGTCCAACTCGTTGACGACGGCATCCACCGAGGCACGGTCGAGCGTGCTGTCGGTCGGATCCAGTTTCTTCTCGGCCCAGGTGTCTGGGACCTGCTTCACGCAGACGACGATCTTCATCTCGTGCCACTACCTCCGCAGTGTCATAGGACGGATCTGTTGGCCGTCCGGGTGGCAGGCTGTGAGTGCCTGAGAGCCATGTTACCGGCGAGTAGTAAGAGCACCAGCGGGCACCCCTGCCAGCACATCCGTGCGGGCCTGGATGGTCAGTGTCCGGGAATCCAGCGCAGCAAACGGACCGTCCGTTCGGCGCAGCCGATCAGTCAAGTCCGCTACCCGTTCCCGAGCCCCTCGGTCCGCCGGCGCTGCCTCCGCCGCCTCCACCAGATCGGCGAGTTGATGGAACCTTCGATGGTGCAGGTCGTGCCGCGCCTGCGCGTACGCCGCAGCTGAATCCTTGCTAATCATGAACGCCCAATCACTGGAGAGAGCGAGCAGCGCCTCCCGTGCGAGTTGGTCGTGGGCGAGCAAGCGATGACCGGCCGAAATCCCCAACAGCGGCCGCCAGCGCCGCGCCAGTCGCTCGTTGTCTGCGACCAGTTCGGCGACCGCCACCCCCGCCCATACTCGCCAGTCCTTCCCCGATCCCCACGATCCGGGCTCAAGTTCTACGGGTTCGTCGACGATCCCGCGGGCAACGGCGCCGGCCAGGGTATCGACCCGCACGCCGGCCTCCGGTAGCAGTCGCAGCACCCGACCCAGCCACTGCGGACCCTCATGCCACCAGTGGCCGAACAGCTCGGTGTCATATGCGGCGACCACCAGGCCTGGCCGACCGCGCGCCTGGGCGATCAGGTCGAGCCGGTCGGCGACCCGGGCCACGAAGTCGCGGGCATCCCGCTCCACGATGGCGGGTACCTGGGCCGGGTCATAGGGCGCCTTCTCGTGCGCCTCGGAGTGAAAAGATGTCACTCGGGCGGGTCGGAAGCCCGAGTCGTGGTGGACGGCATGGAAGTCCCGGTAGTGCGGATCGGACGGGTACCCGCGGCGCGGCGACCACACCCGATAGCTGACCTCAAGGTCGCGGGCGAACGCCACCACCTGGGAGTCCGACACAGGCCGTCCCGACCAGGTCTGGGCGCCGACGTGCAGGAAAGTTGGCCCGTCAACCATGAAGTGACCCACTCCGGCGTCCGCGTAGAGCTGTTCGAGTCCGGGTCGGTAGCCACACTCGGGGGCCCACAGTCCGGTCGCCCGCCGACCGAGGCGCAGCGCACTATCGTCCAACCCCGCCAACAACCCTGCCGTCACCAGCTCATCGGTCAGCAATGGCTGGAAGGCGTGTGCGGCTGGCCCGCCCAACATCTCTATGACTCCGGCGTCGGCCAGCCGACGGAACGAGCCCGACAGCGCCCCCCGCCGCTCATGTGCGGCGAGCGCCCCGGTCGCCTGCTGGAACTCGTAGCCAGCCAAGCTGCGCAGCCCCGGATCCGGGTTGGCTGCGAGATCTTGGCTGCGTGCCTGCCAGAAGCCGAGCCAGGTGTGGAACCCGCGCAGGGTGTGGACGTCGTCCAGTTGGGCAGCCAACACGGGGGTCAGGCCCACGGTCACCAGATCAGTGCGGCCTTCATCGGCCAGTTGGTCCAACACGTCCAACACCGGCAGATAACTCGACCCCCACGCCTGATAGAGCCATTCCTCGCCGACCGGCCACCGGCCATGGTGGGCGAGCCAGGGCAGGTGACTGTGCAGGACGAGACAGAAAGTCCCCTTGCTACTCATCCGCGCCCCCTGCTCCTCATCGCGTCTCCGGCCGGTTCATCTGCAGCCGACACCGATCAGGTCCAACGAGTCCGCCGGGGGCCCTACAAAGAAATCGGCGGCGGTCACGGCGGGCAGCAATTCGAGTAGGGCGGGCGGCCACACCCCGGTGAGCACCGCGTTGATGTGAGCGCCGACGACTGACCCGTGTCGACGCTGCCAGTTCAGCAGCGCCGGTCCATGGTGCAGCCCCGACACCTCGACGTTCCTGAATCCCGCATGCCGGAGCATCCCTGCGACCTGGTCGGCGTCGAACTCCTCGACGTGGAATGGGTTGGTGGGCTTTTCCCCCCGCTTCGTACCGGGTGAGAAGGTGATCCGGTTCGGAGTGCTGATCACCAAATCGCCGCCGAGCCGCAGCGCCCGGAGCGCCTCGGCCAGGAACCCGCCGAGATCCCACAGGTGTTCGATCACCTGCAGGCTGACCACCGCAGACACTGAATCGGAAAGCACCGGTAGTGCGCCCAGGTCCGCGCGGGCGACCGCAACATCCGGATAGCGACTGGCAACGTGTGCAACGACTGCCGAGTCGTAGTCCAACCCCAGCACCGCTGGCCGAGCGGGACCATCGGCGATCATCGCCGCTCCGTAGCCCTCACCGCACCCCGCTTCGATCACGTCCCGCCAACTGTGGCCATACCGCTGCACAATCCAGCCGTACACGGCCTCATGACGGGCAAACCAGTACCGCTCGAGGGGGACGTTCGGGACAGTCCGTTCCCCCGTCAGGGGTAGTCCCTGCTTCTCCTCCACGTCTTAGGACAGTAGTTGCTGACGTGCGGTTGACCGGCGGTGCCCTATCGTGACGGCCGTGCGGATCCTGCATGTGTCCTGGGAGTACCCACCGCTGGTGTACGGCGGCCTGGGTCGGCATGTGCCGTCCCTGGCCGCGGCCCAGGCAGCGGCAGGCCATGACGTCTGGGTCATCACGCAGCGAACATCCGGCGCTCCCGACGACGACGTGGTGGACGGCGTGAACGTTCTACGCCGGGCGAATACCCCGGTGTTGGAGTTCGTACCGGAGAACCTGCACCCGTGGGTCACTGACTTGGACGGTCAACTCGCCGCAGGCGCGATGACGGCCATGGGTGAGGAGCCACCAGACGTGGTGCATTGCCACGACTGGATGACCACCATCACCGGCACCACCCTCGCGAACACTCTCGGCACGGCGTTGGTCGCCACCATCCACGCCACCGAACGCGGTCGGCACCAGGGGAACCTGCCCGGCGAGATCAGCCTTCGAGTCGACGCCGTCGAACGCACCCTCTGTCAACGCGCCGATCGGGTGATCGCCTGCTCCCAAGCCATGCAGGCGGAGGTGATCGCGCAGTTCGACGTGCCCGAGGCGAAGGTGGCGGTGATCCCCAACGGGATCGCGCCCGAGGAGTGGCGCAGTTCGGTTGGCGACCGCGCAGTCGCGAGAGCGCGTTGGGCCCCAGACGGCCCGTTGGTTGTCTTCGTCGGTCGTCTGGAAGTGGAGAAGGGCATCCTGGAGCTGGCCGAGGCGATGGTTGAGGTGGCCCAACGCCTCCCCGGGGCCCGCCTGATCGTGTCGGGCAAGGGATCCCAGACTCAGCGGTTCCACCAGGCCTGCGTTGACTTGGGCATCAGCGGCCTCGTCACGATGCCGGGCTGGCTTCCTGAGAAAGACCTCCGGGCACTGATCGGCTGCGCGGATGTGGCCGTGATTCCGAGTCTCTACGAGCCCTTCGGGTTGGTGGCACTGGAGGCAATGGCGTTGGCCGTTCCAGTTGTGGCCAGCCACGTCGGCGGCCTGTCGGAGTTTGTTCGGCAAGGCGAGACTGGTTGGTCGGTGCCGCCCCGTGACGCAGGCGCCCTGGCTCGCGCGATCGTGGCGGCGGTCACCGACCAGGGACTTGCTCAAGCTCAGGTCGAGCGGGCCACTCTCGCCCTGGCGCGCGACTTCAGTTGGAGCAAGATCGCGGCCACCACGGTCGACGTCTACCGGACGGCGATGTCCGCATCGACCTCGATGGCCCGCCACCGACACCTCAGCGGCTGATCGTGTCCTCTGTGCACTCCGCGACAGCGCCAATGCCCGCGACACGCCGCGACACGCCGCGACACGCCGGGGTCCGAATCCCCCGAAGGCAATCACGGAGTCCCCAGCGGACACGACCCGCGGGATTTCGGGCGCCTCAGCCCTCCACCAGCAGCCAAACTGCGCAATCGGGCGGCAGTCGACCCCTGTCGCCCCCGCCGCCGCTCCGGAGCAACTCTTCCCCGTCGGGAAGGTCGATATCCGCTGGTGAGGTATTCAGCACGACAACCACCTGGCCGCGGCGGAAGGCGAGCACCCCTTCACCCAGGTCCAGCCACCGGATCGTGGGACCGGCTGGCAGCAGTAGTCGCCGGCGCAGCGCGATCGCATCCCGGTAGAGGGCAGCTGTCGACTCGGGATCTCGCCACTGCAACTCGATAGCCAGCTCCCGCCAAGCCTCCGGTTGCGGCAGCCAGGGACGGACCCCGTCGGTGCCGAAACCATAGGCTGACCCGTCGGGCTGCCACGGGAGTGGCACCCGGACCCCATCCCGACCGACGGAGGCCCCCTGGGTGCGGTGAAACGTCGGATCCTGCCTCGCCTCGGCAGGTATGTCGACCTCCGGCAGCCCAAGCTCTTCACCCTGGTGGATGTAGCAGGCCCCAGGCAGCGCAAACGTGACCACGGCCATCGCCCGGGCGCGGGCCAGACCGGTGGGGCCATCGCCGTAGCGAGTCACCGGCCGCGGGAAGTCATGACTGCCGAGCAGCCACGACGGTAACGCCTGGACCTCGGCAGCCTCCGCGAGCCAATCCTGTGCGACGCTCCGCAACGCGTCGGCATCGAAGGCGCAATGCAACCAGGGGAAGGCAAAGATCGAGGTGAGTTCGTCCGACCGGGCATAGGCGAGCAGGGCTGGGGTGCTGGGAGCGCCAAACACCTCTCCCACCGACAACAGGTCTCGGTCCGCTGCGGCGAATAGCGCATGCCACTCCCGGTGGATGTCATGGGTCTCGGGCCGGTCGAAGGTTGGCAGCGGCTGCCGGTAGTCGTAGTCCGGGTAGCCGTCGGCCTTGACCATGGAGGCAGCCACGTCAATTCGGAAACCGTCCACCCCGCGGTCGATCCAGGTCTGGAATATCCGCCGAAACTCAGCCCGCACGACGGGGTTTCGCCAGTTCAGATCCGGCTGGGAGGAGTCGAACAGGTGCAGGTACCAACGCCCGTCCGGGAGCCGAGTCCACGCCGACCCGCCGAACAGCGACACCCAGTCGTTGGGCGGCTCATCGCCGTCCAAACCGCGGCCGGGCAGCAGATGGTAGCGGTCGGCCATCCGCTCGTCGCCGGCCAGTAGCGCGGCGAACCACGCGTGTGCGGCGGAAGTGTGGTTCGGAACGATGTCCAGCAGCACCCGCAGACCGTGCGCATGGGCGGTGTCGATGAGGCGCAGCGCATCATCATCGTTGCCGAACAACGGGTCGACGGCGCAGTGGTCAGTGATGTCGTAGCCGGCGTCGAGCTGCGGCGAGAGGTAGAACGGCGTCACCCAGAGCGCGTCGGCACCGAGCTTGTCAAGGTGCCACAGGCCTCGTCGGATTCCTTCCAGATCCCCGACCCCGTCACCGTCGCTATCGGCAAAGCTGCGGACGTACACCTCGTACACGACGGGTTCGTCGGTCCAGCTGCGGCTAGTGCCTGCAGCAGCCGGGCCTGTCACGGCACCGACTTGATGAACCGGACCAGAATGCCCGCGGTGACCATCACAATGGCGGTCGAGATGAACAACGCCGGATAGCCCAAACCGGTCACCAGCGGGGCCGCCAGCACCGGCGCCAGGATCTGCGGCGCGGTGTTGGCGATGTTGATGACGCCGAGGTCGCGGGCCCGGTCTTCCGCCGCCGGCAGCACCTGGGTGATGAGCGCCTGATCGACCGCCAGGTAGACCCCATACCCCGTACCAAGCAGGAACGCTCCGACGCAGGCGGCTGCAAACGACGGCACAAAGGCCAAAATCAACACCGACAGCCCCATCACAATCGACGAGACGATCACGTAGATCTTCCGCTTCCCAGACCGGTCTGACAGCTTGCCGCCGATCACCGCGGTCAACGCCGTTCCGACCCCGTACAGCAGGATCAGCGTCGCCTGGCCCGCCGCCGGGTCCGGGTAGTTCAAGTAGTCCTCGAGGTAGAACAGCAGGTAGATCGTCGCCAGCGCAGTTCCCATCCACACCAGGAACCTCGTGATCCAGGCCCAGCCGAAGTCCGGATGCTTCCGCGGACTCACCCAGAACTTGGCGAAGAAGGCCGACCAGCTGAAAGGGACCAGCGCGGACCGCGACAATCGGGCATCCGGCACGGCCACCACGATCGGAATCAACAACAGCACCATCACGCCGGCGACCAACCAGGTGCCCTGCTGCAGATCCTTCACACCGAACGAGACCAGCGAGACGCCGCCGACGATACCGACCACGGTCGCGAGCCCGACCAACCCCGAGACAAGCCCCCGCTGATGCACCGGCACCCGATCCGGGATGTAGGCGGTGAGGGCAGAGAACGCCATGTTGGCCGCGGCCAGCACCAGGAACCACAGGATCGTCAGCCCCAGAATGCTGCTCTGATAGGACATGACCACCATCAGCGCGGCAGCCGTCAGGGCGCCGCCGATGACCCAGGGGCGTCGCCGACCAATCCTCGCTGTGGTCCGGTCGGACAGAGCTCCCGCCAGCGGATTGAAGACCATCGCCGCAATCGCACCGACGCCGCTGACCACCGCCAGCGCCGCCTCCTTGCCGTCGCCACCGGTGATCGCCTGCGTATAGCGGGGTAGCAGGTTGTTCAGCGGTGTGATCAGCACCATCATGATCCCGAGGTTGGCCAGGGTGATCGACAGCAGAAAGACCCAACTGACATTTCGGGTCGGTTCGGCCAGCGCATCCTCGGGCGCCTGCGGATCAACCGCTGCTGTCTCGGCCACGGGCCCTCCTCCACCAACCTGCAGTTGCAGGCTAGCCCCAGCCGGACACCTCTGGCCAATCGCCGCCGACCGGCCACCGAACCGCTGTTGGGCTAGCGTGGTTCAAGGCTCAACAACCGGGTAGGAGGTGGGGTTGTGGCCGCTCTGTCACCCCCGAAGACCGTGACGACCGCGCGGGCAGCGCGGGCCGGTGCCATCGCCGCCCACGGCGGCCTCGACCAGGCCCTGGCGGCCGGCGCCATCCCGGGTCGAACGGACCTGACGCTGTCCGAAGCACTCGTGCTCGGGCTGCTGCGACAGTCGGTGTCCCGCTACGTGACAGTGCTGGGCCACGGTTCCACCGAACTCGGGGAGGTGCTGCGCAGCTACACCGCCGCGGGGGTGGTGGAGGTGTTCCCGGTCCGCCACGAGACGGAGGCGGCACACGCGGCCACCGCGCTGCGCTGGGTCACCGGCGAGAAGGCCGCGGTGGTGACCTCGATCGGTCCGGGGGCTCTGCAGGCAATGGCGGGGTCGCTGGTCGCGTCGAGTGACGGCGTCGGCGTGTGGCACATCTACGGCGATGAGACCACTGAGGACGAGGGTCCGAACATGCAGCAGATCCCGCGGCCGGAGCAGGGCCTGTTCCTGCGCCTCGCGGCCACCATGGGCTCGGCGTACTCGCTGCACACGCCTGCCGCGCTACCCACCGCGCTCAGACGAGGGCTTCGCACCGTCGATGATCCGCACCGACCGGGCCCCTTCTTCCTGCTCCTGCCGCTGAACACCCAACCCGCTGTGCTCAAGGACTTCAACCTTCGAGAGTTGCCGACCGGAGCACCGCCTCGACTGGCGGCGGCCGCCGATGGGTACGACCAGGCGGCTGCGGACCTGCTTGCCGCCGAACGGGTGCTGATCAAAGTCGGCGGCGGCGCGAAGGGGTGCGGTGTCGAACTTGCCGAGTTGGCTGAATTGGTAGATGCGGTCGTGGTCACATCTCCGATCAGCACTGGCGTCGTACCGGCAAGTCACAGGCGTCAGATGACCGTCGGCGGATCCAAGGGCTCCAGCTCGGGCAACTACGCCATGTCCCGTGCCGACGCCCTGCTTGTCGTCGGATCCAGGGCTGTCTGTCAGTCCGACTGCAGCCGGACCGGCTACCCAAAGGTGCGCCGGGTGGTGAACATCAATACCGATCCCGAGGCCGCGCTGCACTACGCCGACACCACAGCCCTGCTGGGCGACGCCAAACCGACGCTGCAGCAGTTGATTCGGACGGTGCGTGAGCTCCGTGCGGCGTCGCCTGCTGAGACCCAATCGGCCGACGCCACCGCGTCCGACTGGCTGATGAGTTGCCAAGCCGCGCGCCGCAGGTGGGAGGATTTCAAGGACCTTCGCTATGCGAACCCGGTCGCCTACGACGACGTCTGGCGGCGTGAAGTGCTGACCCAGCCGGCGGCGATTCATACCGTGCTGACCGCCTGCCACGAGCATGGGGCCGTCGCCTTCTTCGATGCCGGTGACGTCCAGGCCAACGGCTTCCAACTCGCCGCAGATGAGACCGAGGGGGTGACCTTCACCGATGGTGGCGCCTCCTACATGGGATTCGCCACCTCGGCAGTGCTCGCCACTGCGATGTCCGCCGAGCCCTGGCAGGCAGTGGCGTGCACCGGAGACGGCTCCTTCACCATGAATCCGCAGATCTTGATCGACGGCGTGGCCCACGGCGCAACCGGGGTCGTGGTGATCTTCGACAACCGCCGGATGGCCGCCATCTCGAGTCTGCAGGTGGCACAGTACGGCGTGGATTTCGCCACCAATGACGCGGTCGAGGTGGACTACGTCGGCTGGGCCGGTGCGGTATCCGGGGTGTTGGCATTACCGGGCGGCTACACGGTGTCGGAGCTGCGGGCGGCGATGACCGCCGCGTTGGCCTACGACGGATTGGCCGTGGTCCATGTACCCGTCTACTTCGGGCCCGACGAGCTCGGCGGTCTGGGCGCCTACGGCGACTGGAACGTCGGGAACTGGGTGGCCGATACCCAGCAGCGACGACACGAGATCGGGCTCTAGTCAGCAACCCCGAACCTAGGAACCCCGAACCCAGGAACCCGGAAGGAACCAGGCGATGACCACGATCGGAAACCAGCCGACACCGACCCAGCTGTACGTCGATGGCCAGTGGCGGGAGGCTGCCGACGGCGAGCGAATCGACGTCGTGGATCCGGCCACCGAGCAGGTGATCGCGACGGTGCCGCGGGCGACTGCCGGCGACGTCGACGACGCATTGGCGGCCGCCGCGACGGGCTTCGACCGCTGGCGGGCGACCGGCGCCTGGCAGCGCTCCGCCGCCCTTCGGACGATGGCCGAAATAGTCCGTGACGAGGTCGACCGCTATGCCGCGGTGATGACAGCCGAGCAGGGCAAGCCGCTTGCCCAGGCCCGCGCCGAGGTCCTCGCCAGCGCCGATCAGTTCGATTGGTACGCCGACGAAGCACGTCGGATCTACGGCCGGACGGTGGACGGGCACACCACCGACGTTCGGATCACGGTGCGACGCGAGCCGATCGGACCAGTCGCCGCCTTCGCGCCCTGGAACTTCCCGAGTCTGCTGCCCGCCCGCAAACTCGCCCCCGCGCTGGCGGCCGGCTGCTCCGTCATTCTGGTACCGCCGATCGAGGCCCCGTTGAGTTCGCTGCTGTTCGCCGAGGCAGCCCACCGAGCCGAGATCCCGGCCGGTGTAGTCGGCGTGGTCACCGGAGATCCGGCCGAACTCTCCGAGCGACTACTGGCCGGCCCGATCATCCGCAAGGTCAGCCTCACCGGCTCTGTCCCAGTCGGAATAGCAGTGAGCACGATGGCGGCTCGGACGCTGAAGTCGGTATCGATGGAACTTGGCGGGCACTCGCCGGTGCTCGTCTTCCCGGACGCCGATATCGAAGCCGCGGCGGCGCTCTGCGCCGTCGGCAAGTTCCGCAATGCCGGCCAGGTCTGCATCTCCGCCAGTCGGTTTCTCGTCCATGAGTCGGTGGCGGCCCAATTCACCGAGGAGTTCGTCCGGGCAACGGCCGCCCTCCGACTCGGACCGGGTAGCGACCCGGCGACGGACGTCGGGCCGCTCGGCTCGGCTCGGCGCCGAGAGGCGGTCGCCGCGATGGTCGACGATGCCGTCGGCAAAGGCGCAACGGTGGCCCACGGCGGGTCACGACCGGTGGACTTCCAAGTCGGTTTCTTCTTCGAACCCACCGTGCTGACCGGGGTCAGTTCGGAGATGTCGGTGATGACCGACGAGCCGTTCGGCCCGATCGCCCCGATCACCACCTTCACGGACCTGGCCGAGGCGATCAAGGTGGCGAATTCGACCGCCTACGGCCTGGCCGGATTCGTGTTCACCAGAGACCTGGACACCGCCTATCGGGCCGCCGAGGAACTGGACACAGGGATGGTGGGGGTCAACCACCTGACCATTGCAACGGCCCAAGCCCCGTTCGGCGGGGTGAAGTACTCCGGCTTCGGTAGCGAGGGCGGCACCGAAGGGATCGACGACTACACCCATCCCAAGTACGTCAATGTCCGCCTGCCGGGCCCCCGCCCATGACGTCGGACCACAGCGCACTAGGGGTCGACCGCGGGTTGACCTCCTATGGAGACCTCGGGTTCAGCCGGTTCCTGCGTCGGGCGTTCCTCGCCTCGGCCGGATTCGACGCCGAGGATCTGGACCGGCCGGTGGTCGGGATCGCGGACACGTCAAGTGACTACACCACCTGCCACCGGGACATGCCGGAGTTGGTGGCCGCCGTGCGCCGTGGGGTGCTGCAGGCGGGTGGCCTGCCACTGGTCTTCCCGAGCATGTCGCTGCCCGAGATCCTGTTGAATCCGACGTCGATGCTGTTCCGCAACCTCGACGCCATGGTCACCGAGGAGTTGTTACGGGCGCAGCCGATGGACGCTGCAGTCCTCGTCGGTGGCTGCGACAAGACCGTTCCCGCGCAGCTGATGGCGGCCGTGTCCGCTGGGATCCCGGCGGTCTCGTTGGTCGCCGGCCCGATGCTCACGTCGACCTTTCGCGGCCAACGACTCGGGGCCTGCACCGACTGCCGCAGTATGTGGGCCCAGCACCGGGCGGGTGACCTGGCAAGCGACGATATCGCCGAGGTCCAAACAGCCCTGGCGACTACCGCCGGCACCTGCATGGTGATGGGCACTGCCTCGACGATGGCCTGCATCGTGGAGGCGATGGGGTTGGCGCTACCGGGGTCCGCCACCGCCCCCGCCCCCACCGGCGACAGGTTGCGAGCTGGTACCGCCGCCGGCCGGGTAGCGGTGTCGTTGGCGACCGGCGGTCCGCCGATGGCCTCGCTGGTGACGCCCGACTCGCTGCACAATGCCCTGGTCGTGCTGTGCGCGATCGGGGGTTCGACCAACGCCGTGGTGCACTTGCTCGCCATCGCCCGCCGCGCTGGCGTCCCGCTCGAGCTGGACGAGTTCGCGCGGGTCTCCCAGCAGGTGCCGGTTATCGCCGACCTCAAACCGGCGGGGGCAGGGTACCTGGAGGATCTGCATCGGGCCGGCGGCGTTCCCGCCCTGTTGACCGTTCTACGCCCCCACCTGCGCCTGGACGCGGCCGTGGTTGAAGGTGGCACGATCGGGGACCGACTGAAGACCGCCCGGCCGCCATCGGTCGGGACAACCACCATCCGACCCCTGACCGAACCGGTGAAACCGGCCGGTGGGTTGGCGGTGGTACGGGGGTCGTTGGCGCCGTATGGCGCGGTCATCAAAGTGGCCGCGGCGACACCCGCACTGCTCACGCACGAGGCGCCGGTCGTCGTGTTCGAGTCCCCCGAGGATGTCGCGGCCCGGATCGACGACCCCAGGTTGCCGATCTCGGCCGACACGATCCTGGTGATGCGCAATGCCGGACCGGTCGGTGCCGGGATGCCGGAGGCAGGATCCTTTCCGATCCCGCGCCGGCTCGCAGCACAGGGGGTCCGGGACATGGTGCGGATTTCGGACGCCCGGATGAGCGGCACCGCCTACGGCACGGTGGTGCTTCATGTCAGCCCCGAAGCCGCGATTGGCGGACCGCTCGCGCTCGTCCGGGATGGTGACCGGGTGCGGCTCGATGCAGGCGCCGGAGTGCTGAACCTGCTCGTGACAGGCGAGGAGTTGGCGCTGCGGCGATCCGAGTGGCGGCCGCCGGCGAAACCTCCGACGGGTTGGAAACGACTGTCGGCCGACCACGTCCTACAGGCCAACGAGGGCGCCGATCTCGACCTTTGGGACGCCGCCGCAACACCTGCTGCACCCGCCCCGGAAGTGCCGCCAGGATCTCTCGCCGTCAACGCCCCACTCGAATCCGCCAAGGAGTAATCATGATCAGGGTTGGCATCATCGGCTGCGGTCGCATCTCCGATCTGCACGCACCCGCCTACCTGGGCCACAAGAACGCGGCCATCACGGCCGTGGCGGACCCGGACGAGGCGAATCGAACGGCCCGCGGCGCGGCCTGGGGTGTGCCCGAATCGGCCCGGCACGCCGACGCCGCGGAGTTGCTGGCCCGTGATGACGTGGACATGGTCGAGATCCTGGTGCCGCATCACCTCCACCTCCGGATTTCCCAGCAAGCGGCTGCGGCCGGCAAGCACATCTCGCTGCAGAAGCCGATGGCGATGTCGATCGACGAGGCCGACGCGATCATCGCCGCGGCGCGCGGCGGTGGCGTGACCCTCAAGGTGTTCGAGAACTTCGTGTTCTATCCACCGATCCAGCGGGCACGAGCGTTGATCGACGCCGGCGAGATCGGCGACGTGCTGAGCATCCGGCTGAAGTCAGCCGCCGGCTACTCATCCGAGGGTTGGCAGGTACCAGCCGAGGCGATGGCCTGGCGGTTTGATAATTCCAAGAGCGGCGGCGGACCGCAGGTGTTCGACGACGGCCACCACAAGTTCGCCTCGGCCTGGTACCTGCACGGTTTCCCCAGCACCATCCACGCCTTCATCGGCAACTCCTTCAACGGTGTCCTGGATTCGCCGTCGGTCGTCACCTGGCAATACGACGACGGAGCCGTCGGATCCTTCGAGGCAACCTTCTCCCCCGAACTCAGGCTGCACGGCAAGTACTACGGGCAGGACGATGCGATCGAGATCACCGGCACCAAGGGGGTGATCTGGGTGACCCGGGGCCACGGCCGGATGCTCGACGTCGCGCCAGTCCTGTTGTACCGGGACGGAGTCACCACTCACATGGACGATGTCGACGCCGACTGGGGCGTGTCGTTTATCAAGTCCGGGCGGAACTTCATCGACGTCCTCACCGGCGGCGGCGACCCAGTGCTCACCGGCGAGCAGGGCCGGGACCTCCTGGCGTTCTCGCTGGCCGCCCAGCGCTCAGCATCCGAGGGTGCCCGGGTAGACGTTTCCCCCGCCCCGCCACCGGCGTCCACAAGCCCTCACTAGGCTGGTACCCCGTGGCGATGTTCGGTACGCGGGACCCTCGACAGGCAAAGTTCCTGACCTGGTCATCGCTGCGGTGGGTGATCCGCAATCGCGCTTGGTCCTGGTGGTACCTCGCGCGCTACTGGCGCTTCTTCTGGTTCCGATTGCGCAATCCGCACATCATCACCGAGGGCTTCGTGTTCCTCGGCCGACGGGTTGAGGTCAGTGCCCGGCGCGGCTACGCCCGGCTCATCCTGGGCCGCTGGGTGCATGTCGGCGACGAGAATCGGATCCGGGCACACGAAGGAACCATGCGGATCGGCGACAAGTGCGTATTCGGCCGCGATAACACGATCAACGGCTACCTCGATATCGAGATCGGCGAAGGCTGCATCATCGCGGACTGGGTCTACATCTGCGACTTCGACCACGTCTTCGAGGACGTCACCTTTCCCATCAAGGACCAGGGCCTGATCAAGTCCCCGGTGCTGATCGGGCCGGACTGCTGGTTGGGCACCAAGGTCACCGTACTGCGCGGTAGCCGAATCGGTCACGGCTGCGTACTGGCTGCGAACGGTGTCGTCCGCGGCGAGATCCCGCCACTGTCGGTCGTCGGCGGAATCCCGGGCCGCATCCTGAAGAACCGACAGGACGTCTACGACGCGAAGGCTGCGACCCGGGCGGCGCTGGCCGATATCCAACGCAAGACCGCGGCAGCAGCACGAGCGGCGGCGCAACAGGAATGACCCGGGCGAGTTTGGGTGTGCCAACATGGACCTGTGATCTGGGCGTGGGCGGCGGCGGAAGTGGCGACCCGCTGGCGGTTGGCCGCCACGCCGGGCCCGTCCGAGACCCCGCTCCCGACGCCTGACCCCTCGGACGTTCAGATAGCCATCGATACCGACCCCACGTCAGGTGGCCAGGGGATCGGCAGCGGTGACCTGCTGATGCTCACGGTGGCGATAGTGCTCGCCACCGCCTTCTCGGTTGCGCTCTACCGCGCCATGCAGAAACCGCGACTGAGACTCGTGTTCGATGACGAAAAATCCCGCTGGACTGCCACCCGGCGTGACCTCGTCCAGTACGCCATCTCAATGCCGATCCTGGTCCTGATGTGGTACCTGTACTTCACCGTCCTGCTCTTCATCGCACCCAACAAACTCTCCGCATTGGGTCTGCTGCTGGTGCCGGCAGCGTTCATCCTGTCGGTCAGATTCCTCGCACATATCTGGCACGAGGCCGCCCACAACCTGGGTAAGGCCGTCCCACTGATTCTGGTCACCTCCGTGCTGTTGACCTGGTCGACGAAGTCGGACGCGGACTTCGAGCGGCTGGCGCAGTCCGACGACAATCTCTCCCCGACCTGGCCTTTCCTACTGACCTTGCTCTTCATCGACTACATCTTCACCGCCTGCTGGTTCTTCATAGGCGCCCGCAGATGGGCGCTACGCGGCTTCAAGGTGCCCGGGATCCCGTGGCAAAAATTCCCGCAGAGCAAGCGGGTCCAGGTATCTCGAGAGGACCTGCGCGACGAGGCCCGAGATGCCATCCTCGGGCGGCCCCCACCGGACGAGTCGCCGCCGCACGAGTCGCCGCCGGACGAGTCGCCGGTCCCGCCAGCCAACCGCCGGGAGGCCGACGCGTCATCCGACCGGCCAGCCCCCTAGCCGGGACTCTTCGCGTTACCCGGCTGGCAGCGTCACCTGGGTAGCGGCAACAGCGAGCGCCCCCTGTTGTTCCGCCGTGAGGTCCGATCCGACCAACCCAAGCGCGTATTGGCGACCATTGGCCGTCCACGTCACGGAGCTGCCGACACCCCCGCCGCCGGGCATGATGCCGGCCGCATACTGCTTCCCGTCTGGCAATCCCGGCACGGGCAAGGGTTCGCCGGGCAACGCCCCGACCAGCAATCCAAGCGGGTCCTCGACGGCTCCAGGGGTGAATACTTGCAGTGCCATCAGTGACCCCTTCTCAGGAGACCCCCAGGTGCAGTAGGCCAATCCGAATGCCTCAGAACCGCCACCGCCACCGCCCTGTCCCGTCGCGGCATAGCCCAGCACGGCTTCAACCTGCGCCGGTGTCAGCGCGGCACACACCTCACCCACCGAGCCCGACGGCGCAGCGGACGCGGACGCCGTTCCGGCCGACGACACGCTCGCGCTCGCCGCGGTCGACTGTGACTGCGACGACCCAGCACCGCCGCAGGCCGCCAGGGCTGAAGCAAGAGCGACTGCCGTGCAAGTGGCCGCCAGTATTCGGGTGCCTCGTACAGCTGAATAGCCAGCAGGCCATTCAGCGTCCGCTATCCGATTGGATCTGGCGACACGACCGCTCATGGCTACTCCTCGACTCGTGACCTGTGGGTAGCCATCATGCCCGAGTTTCCTCGGCCGCAGCGGCGGCCGCGCAGAGTCCCTCAACGCTGTCGACAACCGATTCCAGTTCAGGCAGGTCGCTGAGTCGGCCCTCCCCACTACTCTCGGTGGCCAGTACCCGGTCAAGTTCCGCCACGACCGCCTCGATGGCAGCCGCCAACTCGGGAGCGACGGCCAGAGCCGCTGGTCGCCGCGTCGCCAACGAGACCAGCGCATCTCGGAGCCGGATATTCAGCGCGACCGCGTACCGGACCTGCGCAATCTGCACTCGAGTACCGCGCGGCTCCAACTGCATCTGGTCGGCAATCGAGTAGGCGGCGGCGGTGGCGGCATCGGCCTGCCGACGGCCGGAGGTGACTGCGGCCATGTCGTAGTCAGCCCGATACGCCGCCGCAACGGTGTTCGCGTAGCTGCGATTCGCCGCCAAAGCGGCGCGCACCGCAGCACCCGAACGGGCTGCGGTCCAGCGCGGGAACAGGTACCGGGCTCCGAGGACGGCCAACGCTGCACCGACCAGGGTCGCGACCACCCGCACCACCGCCACCAGCACGCCGGTCTGGTGGCCGATTCCGGTGAGCATCAGCACCACAACGGTCGCGAACACGACGTAGAACCCGTAGTTGATGGGGCGCAAGGCGAAGCAGACGAAGGCCGCAGCCCCGAGCACCACGACCTGCCAGGCGACCTGCTGGACCAGCAGCAACGCGGCAGCGGCCAGCATTCCTCCGACGATCGTGCCACCCACCCGCTGATGCGCCCGGGTGATGGTCACCGCATAGCTCGGACGTAGCACCCGCCAGCTGGTCAGCGGTACCCAGCCGCCGTGCGGGACGCCGGACATGATGGACAGCAGCAGGCCGATCGCGGTCACCAGGCTGAACCGGGAGGTATAGGCGAAGCCTTCCGATCCGGGCCGCAATGACGGCCGCAGTCGTTGCCAGACCGACGGCCGCGAAATGGCAGGTTCATCATTGCGCTCCAGCGCCGGATCGAGGTCGGCCCGGCGCGCCTGCCCGACCGCGGCGAGAAGTTCTTCGGTCGTCCACCCGCCGGTAGTGCCGGGCGGACCGGGGGCGTCAGCCACGTCAGCGGACTCCCCCGCCACAGCTGCACTCGGCACCTCAGCGGGTCCCGTCGCCGCCGGTGTCCAAGAGGCCTGGTTCGGCAGCCGACCATCCGTCTGGCGCGAGTCGAACCGCAGTTGCGCGGCCAACTTCAGGAACCGCTCGGCTCGCCGAATTCGAGCCAGCCGCACCGCCGAGTCGCCCGCGCGGTCAGGGGTGTCGGCGATTGTTCGCCGAGCAGAGGCGATCACACCGAATGCGCGGATCCGGGCGGCCTCGTTGGCCTCATCCGTTGCGGTCACCGCCCCAGACACCACGGCCGCGACTGCGTCATAGACGGCGTCCACCTCGCCATCGAGATGACGGCCGCGGACCAAGGGCACGGACACCGCAGTCAGCAGGATCACCAGCGCGCCACCGGCAACAATCATGGCGAACCCCAGCAGTCCCTGTGGCCCCCGCAACTCAGTTCCGAGCAGTACCGCGGTGGCGGCCATCGCGGCGATGACGCCGGGACGGGGACCAGCATTGGACAGAAGGCCCCAACCGAATGTCCACACCACCACCACGCCGGCGGCCAGCCAGACGGAGACGGACGCGGCGCCGCCCACGACGAACGAGACCCCGCAGACTATGGCAGCCAGGGCCATGCTGCGCAGCCTCGGACCGAAGGCACCCCCCTGGTCGTCGACGAAAGCGACCAGATAGGCCCCCAAACCTGCGGCCGTGCCAAGCGCAGGATGGCCGGTACCGATGCCGATTCCCAGCGGGACCGAGATCGCGAAGGCGTTCCGCAGACCCTTCCACCACGCGGGTCGCGCACCCGTGGTCCGCCACGCGCGCCGCCAAGCCCGGGGTGGGGCATCGGACTCGACCTGGTCGGTCATCCGCCCCGAGTGGGCCCTGGCGTTGGACCCGT
>JAUPKM010000159.1 GCA_030837445.1 Actinomycetota bacterium | reverse complement strand
TGGGCAACCAGCCGTTGGCGTTGCTCTACGCCTCAGCGGCGGTATTCCTCGGTCCCGGTTCGATGCTCATGCATGCCAGTCACACGTTCATTGGGGCCTGGCTGGACAACGTCTCGATGGTTGTCTTCATAGTCATCCCCTGGCTTTACAACCTGGCGGTTCTCGGTCGGTGGTCGATCCGCATGTTCGGCTACATGTATCTGGCGATCATCGGGGTCTACACCGTCGGGTACGTGGCGATCGCACCGGACATGGGAATCAATCTGGACCTGTTCGAGGTGTCGATCCCGCTCTGGATCATCTCGGAGTTCCTGGTGCGGTTCGGCTCGCAGCTGGCGCGGTGGCTCTCGGGATTCGTCGGCTTCGCGGTCGCGCTGGCCTTTGGGATTCCGCCGTGGACGATCCTCGGACACCTCGACAGGTACTGGTGGCTGGTGCTGTTCTGGCTGCCGGCGTTGATCACTCGAGGGCCGAGCGGCGTCAGTCGACGCTACACGCCGTGGTTTTGGTTGGGGATGGCGTCGTTCCTGGCCGCGTTTGTGATCTGGACCACCGGCAAGGCTGGCAATGAGCTGTGCCAGCCGGATGGCCTGCTGCAACCCCACGCGATCTGGCACCTGCTGTGCGCCGTGGCGACCTGGTGCTTCTTCATGTTCCTGCGAAGTCAGCGGGAAGTAGGTCAGCAGTCGGCGGAGCGGGCCGGCAGTAGTGCCGGAGCTGGCACCTGAAACCTGACCCTGGCACACTGCGACGGTGCTGTCGCTGATGCTTGCCGAGGTCATTCTGCTTGCGGTTGTTGCCGCTGGCTGGTTGGCCGGACGGTGGTTGCTGAACCGATACCGCCGCAAATCGCGGCCCGGATCGCACGGCGACGACGAAGCCGAGGCCGGCTCGGAGCGGCTGACTGACACCATTGCCTTCGTGGGCGGGGCCTATGGAATCCTGCTCGGTCTGCTGCTCGTGTTCGCGGTCGGGCACTTCGTCGACGCCCGGCAGGTGTCGAAGGACGAGGCCGCCACAGCTGCTGCCCTGTTCGCTGCCGTGGACCCGTTCCCGGTCACGGTGCGCGACACGCTGCGCCACGATCTGCTGTGCTACATGAGTTCCGCGGCGACAGACGACTGGGCAGCGATGCGCGCCGGGGACTTGACCGGCTCAGAGAACACGGGTGCCTATGCGTCCAGAGTTCAGAAGGAGATTGCCGCGCTGCCGCAAGATAAGGATGTGGAGGCGTCGAACCACTACTTCGTCACTGAGGAAATCCTCGACCTGGCAAAAGACCGTCAGTTGCGGCTGTTGCATGCGGTACCTGAGATACCGCCGGTGATCTGGTTGGTGCTCTACGTATCGGCCTTCCTGTTCATGGGCCTGACGGTGTTTCACCTCGGCCAGCGGGGGTGGCTGACGCGACTGGCGGTGGCGGCGACAACCCTGCTGCTGATGGCCATCATCGGCGCACTGATCCAGCTCGATGCGCCCTACGTCGGCATTGGTACATCGTTGCGGCCGGTGGCTCTCGACGCCGCGATGGAGAGGTTGCGGGACGCAAATCCCACGCCGGCGTCGTTGTGGGCACCGTGTAAGCGGCTGGCTGCCGAGGAGGCGGGGTAGGCTCGCGCAGATGACGTATGTGGTGAGCTTCGACGACGTGTCCACTGTGGGACTTGAGTCATCGCCGGTGGCGGCGGCGCTGGCCGGATTGCGCGCCAATGAGGCGCGGTACTTCAAGAACAAGTACAACCACAACTTCACGGTGGAGCCTGCGGGTGAAGCGCAGGAAGCAGTTGATCGGGTGCATCGGATCCTCAGGGAGGAGCGCGACATCGTGATCGAATCGGAGCCGCTGGAGGCTACCGATTTCCAGGTGGCTGGCATCCGGTGGTGCTACGTGTTCTATCGGAGCGGACTATCAGTCAACGTGCTTTACACCCTCGAGAGTGCCGGGAAGCACGCGGTTGGATTCAAGCTTGCCGACGGCATGGAGGTTCCGGTCGAACTTGCCACGCGGTTCAAGTTCGCACGTCAGAAGTCCAAGCTTGCCGGGACGATCCGGGGGTCCTACTTCGTGATCAAGGGCGAGTACTGATCGGCTTTCTCGAGGCGGGGAAGTGCGCTGGCATTGTGCTGGTCGGCGCACCCTGTTGGCGGGTGCGACCGGTGATAGCCAGCGCCGGTGCCCATGTGTGTCACCTGTGTACTCCTCAAGCGTGAACATGTCCGCGACACGCCGCGACACGCCGCCGGTTCTCTCTCCACAGCCGATCGTGGAGTGCACAAGTGACACCTTGCAGTTGCCGATGCCAAATCCACGGGAGTCCCGACAGGGCTGACAGGTCAACGGGACTGTTCGGAGTTCCTGGATCCTGCCGTGGTGAGCCTCGACCAGCGCAACCTCGGCGAAGCCATAAGGCAGCTGATGTCGCACCGCGACGTTCTCGGTCCTGGCTTCCAGACCGGGCTAGGCCCAGATATCGATGACGTAATTGCCACTGGACTTGTGCTGGTCCAACCATTGCCGAGCAGCGTCAGGCTCGACGCCGGCGTCCTGGCGAAGCTGCAGCAGCGTGTTCTCGATGTCTGTGTAGAAGGTGTCCGAGTCACCGCACACGAGGACCTTGGCGCCGCTGTCCAGCAGCGGATTCAGTGTGTCGCCGTGTTCGACCATCACATCCTCGACATGCTGACCCGGCTGGCCCGGTTCGTGGGAATACGCCGGGAAGTACTGAAGCCACCCCTGCTCGACCCAGGCGGAGACCTCATCTCCGTAGATGTGATCGTGGTCGCTGCGTCGACAACCTCGGATGAGTACTACAGGGGGCACCGGGTCGCCCGCCGAATGGCGAGCAGCGAGGTGCTGCAGAAAGCTGCGGAATGGTGCGATCCCGGTTCCTGCGCAGATCATCACCACCGGCGTGGCGGCATCGTCAGGCAGGCAAAACCCGGGGCCGGGACGCTTCACCTTCACGAACAGCTCATCGTCCTCACGCAGCGAGGCAAGGTAGCCCGAACAGGTTCCGTGGAAGTTGCCCCGGCCGGAAAGCGCTGGACCCTGCAGCACGCCGACTGTCAGGCTCGCTCGTCTGCCCTCACCGCTCGGAGCGCTGGACACTGAGTACGTCCGTGGCTTGATGGCGGGGAAGGCGTGATCCAACTGGGCCACGGGCAGCGTCTCGGTTGGGGGGTATGTCACAGCCAGATCGAGCAGCGACACGCGCCGGTCAAGGATCTCAGCCTGATACGCATTCGAATCGTCTGCCAGATTGAGCAACCGCTCCCGGTGGCCGTCGCCGTCGACATATTGGGCGAGCAGTTCAATCCCGTCGCGCCTGGCCGGAGCAGAGAGTTGGTAGTGGCGCTGCAGCAGCGAGTAGGCGTCTCCCAGGTCCGATCCCGCACCGTCGTGATGCGTCGGGTTGTGCACTCGGATCAGCGTCCCCGACTCGATCCCGAACAGGGCGGCGGCCGCACGGACGTCACCGGCGCGGTTCTGGGGCAGCACTAGGAGGTGGTCGCCCGGTTGATAGCTACTGCCTGCGGGCAGGGCCAGCTCAAGGTGCACTGTGGAGTGCTCAGAGCTGTCCGCGCCCCAGTGGCGCTGCAGTTCCGCGCTACTGACCACGACCGCGCTGCCAAGATCGAGATCGTGGGCGAGCTGATCCGGATCGGCACCGCCGACCAGGGTTGCACTGGCGTCGGTGCGCTCGCCGCCATCGGGTGCCAACAGGGTCCAGAGACCGGTGAGCCATTGGTTGAAGGCCGCCTCGAAATCCGCGGACGTATCGCCTAGTCCCCGGTCCAGCAGTCGATTGCCGCCAGCAGCGGCCAACTGAGCATCAAGCGCGGTCGGGACGGCCTGATAGGTGTCGGTCCAGTTGTGGTCGCCGCAGCCGAACACGGCGAAGTCCTTACCCTGCAGAGACCCGGTTGGTTGGCCCGCCAGCCAGGTCATGAAGGCGGCCCCGGTCGTTGCGGGTTGGCCGTTGTAGGAGGCCGCAATGATGATGTTGGGGTGGTCAGCGTCGAGCGCGTCCACAGCGTCGGCGAGGGGTGCCACACGGGCGTCGAAGCCGTGGTCGCGGCCGGCGGCGGCGACCCGACGGGCCAGGGCCAGCGCCGTGCCGCCATCGGAGGCGTGCCAGACCGAGACCGTCGCGCCAGGGGCAACCATTGAACCTGCGAGGTCGGCGCCCGCTCCATCGGCGGTTGCCTGCGCGGCTGCTTCAGGCGCCGCGGTTGAGGTCGGTCCGGCCACCGCTGGTAGAGGTTGCGACCGGGGACTCTCAGCCGCGACTCGCCGCAGGTCTGTCCGCGGAGTGAACCGAAGCGTGTACGGCTTCGGCTGCAGAGTCAGCGTGAGGCCGAATTCCAGCTCGCCACTGGGAGGGCTGAGGTCGAACCGATGCACCAGCGTCGCCAATGCCAGCTGCAC
>JAUPKM010000158.1 GCA_030837445.1 Actinomycetota bacterium | reverse complement strand
GGGCGGGCCTGACGGTGACCTGGGACCAGGGCTTCGCCCAGGAGCTGCCCTACCCCCGGGCGTCCTTCGACCGGGTGCTGTCCGTCCTGGTGCTGCACCACATCGACCCGTGCCACCGGGCCGGCGCCCTGCGGGAGGCCCGCCGCGTGCTGGCGCCGGAAGGCAGCCTGCACCTCATCGACATCGACGACCACGCACCGAACCGGCGCGGCCTGCTCTCGCGGATGGCCCGGCACGGCCACGGACCGTCGTCCAGCTCAGCCGAGACCCTCCCCGCGCAGTTGCGCACGGCGGGATTCAGCACCGTCACCATGGTCGAGGAGCGGAGACATCCGGTGATCGGCCGCCTCGCGTTCTACCGGGCCTGCTGACGGACCGACACCGGGACGACCATCGACGCACTGGACGGGGGTGGTGGCACCCGCTGAGCGGTACCGGCCGAACCGCCAGGTGGAGTATCCGTTGGTTTGGCAAGATGATGGGCGTGGGCGGCTTGGTCTTGATCAGGCACGGCGAGACCGAGTGGAGCCGATCCGGCCGGTACGCGGGCCGCACCGACGTCCCGCTAACCGCCGCAGGCGTGGCTGCGGCCAGGGCGCTCGCCCCGGCGCTGGCGGAGTGGGACTACGGCGGCTACGAGGGCCTGACCGCGGCGCAGATCCGAGCCACGACGCCCGGTTGGTCCCTGTGGCGGGACGCAATCATTCCCGGCGACGTCGACCACCCAGGCGAGCAGCTCCGTGACGTGGCCGCACGATGGCTCGACCTCGACCCGTCGCTCGGCAGGCTGTTCCGTCATCCGCCGCCGGGCACGCTCAGCGTGCTGGGAACCGAAGACGTGCAGACGGTCGTCTCGAGCGATGATGCCCGCCGTTCTCCGTCTCAGACGACCTTCGTTCGGCAGGTGACGCCGGTCGCGCTCGCCAGTCGCGAGTCCGCCGTGACGAGGACGGCGTCGAGAGATTCGGCGAGTGCGACGTAGGCTGCGTCGTAGCTGGTGAGGTTGTGGCGCAGCTGCCAGACACGGCCAAGGAGTGCTTGGCAGTCACTGAGCGAGATGGTGAGCGCCCCAAGGACCGAGATCGCGTCCTCAGCCCGGTCGAGGGACAGCGTGGAACCGAGAAGGTGACCGCGAATAACGGACATGACCTCGGTGATCAGGTGAGCGGGGGCTACCCAGTGCGCGTCGTCGGTGAGGCTCTCCCGTGCCCTGTCACCGAGCGGCCCGTCGTCCAGAAGGGCGAGAGTCAGAGCGCTGGCATCGATCACGATCACGCAGAGAGATCCTGCTCTCGGGCGTGACGCTCAACGGCCAGAACGCCGGCGATCTCGCCGGGAGCGGTCCGCAGACCGTCGTCACGCCCGGAGAAACTGTTCAGCAGGGCGACGTTGGCGCCGCGCCGGGCCTGCTGGCGCACGAGATCGAGCAGGTACGCCTGCAGCGACTGGCCACGTCGCCGGGCCTGCGTCATCAGCTCGTCACGGACGTCGTCGGGAACATCGCGGATCTGCAAGGCAACCATCACCACAACCTCCCGCATGCACTATGCATGCAGTCGCTGCGTCGGCCACGACCGCGCATCCTCCAGAACCAGCCCCCACAAACAGAAGCCAGGGAGCCGACCGGATCTACCTGCGGTAGAGGTCCTCGGGGCCGGCCAGGACGATCCGGTCCGGGTGAGCGGCTGCCTCACTGACGAGGTCCGGGGTGAATCCGGCGCCGCTGAAGCACAGGAGGACCGTGCCAGAGGTGTCGAATTTCCCGGCCCGTTCCAGGATCTCCACCACCCGGCGCAGACGCTGCAGATGGGGCATCCCCAGGGACTGCCCCCACTTGGCCTCGCCGATCGCCAGAAGTGGGGTCCGGGAACCGGACGTGCCCATGCCGAGGACCGCCACGTCGATCTCGAATCCCGTGCGTCGAGCCGGGTCGTACACCGTTCCGGAGCCGACGCTCGCAGGGAAGTCCCGGTACGGCAAGCCTTCGGCGTCCAGAGCCCATTCGCGACAGAGATGCTCGAAGTGAGGGCCGATCACCTTGCTCGCATACCGTGGTGACGTCGCCTGCCAGATCCGCATCGCTGATCCCCGCCGCTCCAGCTGGCTCCAGACCGGTCTCATCACCGCGTGATGGAAAGTGATCAGCGGCTCCGCGATGCGAAAGTTGGCCCGGTTCGACCGGAAGACATCCGCCTCGTACCGCAGGAGGCCGTTGTCGGTGAGCACCGTCAGCGGATGGGCGATGTCCGTGGCCTTTCGTCCGACATAGTTGGCAATACCCCCGCGTGTGGCATTGCCATCAGCCACCGCAGCCAGCACTGAGTGGTAGAGGGATACATCCCGCACTCCGGGTTCCTCGGCCAGCAAGTACCTCGCTTCTCGGAACAACGGGCTCGCCGGATCGAGCACGGTACGAACGACCCAATCGTCAAAATCCTCGCGTCCCCGCGGGACGTCGTCCCGGGCGAACTCACGCCGGTAGGCCGGAGTGCCACCGACCACCGCATGAACCTGGACGGCGAGCCTCGGATCGGTGATCCCCCAGAACTGGGCCGCCACACGATGCCCGAAGGGTTGCACCACCAGTTCCAGGCCCGCTCGCCCTCGGAGCGGAGCGTTCCCCGCGAGCAGTTTGCCCATGAATGACGTCGCAGACCCGCACAGCAGGAGCCGGGCACGCGACTCGCGACCGTGCCCCGCACGAGGGCCCAACGCGCCCTGAATGATGGACGGCAGCGACGGATCCGCCTCCACCAGGTAGGGAAACTCGTCGATCACCACCGGAACGGGCCGATCACCCCCGATCGCCAGCAACGCCTCGATCGCCTCCTCCCATCCGGACGGCCGGATCGGCGTCACCGGACCCAGATACGAGGTGAGCTCAGCGCCGAGGCGACGAAGCGACTCCGCCGCCGTTGCCTCGGTGGCCCCGAAGTAGAACCCGCCCGCCGCTCGGCACACGGCATCCAGCAGGAACGACTTCCCCTGCCGCCGACGTCCGGACACCACCCCAAGGGTCGCCCCGGGACGCTCATCGGTGACGAATCGACTCAGGGCCGACCATTCGTCCAACCGATCAAACAAGTCACTCGGCCGATCCACAAGCATCTCCATGATCTATAAACGTAGTTATAAGAACTATACCTCTAGATCATGCAAAATGGGGAGCGCCATCAGTGGCTGATCGTCGCTCCCGGCGATGGCCGTGTCGGGTGAGGACGAGTCGAGGACCGGGTCATGGACCCGGTTTGCGGACCACGGGGAATTACTGTGTGCAATCACCGTCGCGATCCCGACAGTAAGTGCACACGATATTTCCCTCCCGCCGGGATGGCGGGTCAGACACCCGGCATCAGCGTCAGGGAGGCGCCCTTGGCGAGTTATCAGAGGGTGCGGCCTGTCGATGATCACCTCATCTCGGGTCCCGAGCCACAGGATCGGGGGCAGATAAGCGATCGGTGCCGACAACACCAACTTTATTGGCTGTGGATCACAATCGGCGTTACTGCCTGCTGGGCGCTCGTCCAGCGCTCACGGCCCACTCATGGCCCAGACCCTCCCCTGGGCCGACAAACCAGACGGCCCAGGTCAGAGAACTCGTCCCTGACCTGGGCTTTTATCCAGTGG
>JAUPKM010000014.1 GCA_030837445.1 Actinomycetota bacterium | reverse complement strand
TGCGAACCGGACGTCCGACAAGGCGCGGGGTAGCCACGGCGCCGGCGTCCGCTCGAAGCCAGCGTCGACGATCGCCCGTCCCGAGTCGGATGCGGCTCCCGGTGTGGCGCGCGCGGCGGCGACAGTCCGCCCGGCCGCCAGTGTGGTGAGCCCCGCCAGTGTCGCCACGTCCGCCGTGGTCCCGGGCGCGGCTGCTGCATCGACCCCGGTGGGCGCCCCGGATGTCTTCTCGTTCTTCTTCAGCGACGGCACCGCCGAGCATCCGAACGCCGGACTCATCGGCGGCAATGGCTATTCCTGGACTGATGAGACCTGCACCGATGCCAGCGGCTGCACCGGCGGGCGGGCTGGGCTGATCTACGGCAACGGTGGCAACGGGTACGCCGGTGGCGCCGGCGGCTCCACCGGATGGTTCGGCAATGGCGGCGATGGCGGCGACGGCGTTGCCTGGAACCCGGTCGTGCCCGCCGTCGGTGTCGGCGGCACCGGCGGGGCCGGAGGCAACGGTGGCCTGTTCTACGGCAACGGCGGCAAGGGTGGGGCGGGCGGCGACGCCATCCCACTCGGCTCCACCGGCGGCCAGGGCGGCAACGGCGGGGACACAGGTTTCCTGTCGTTCTTCGGGGACGCTGGCAGGGGAGGCGTGGGCGGCCGGGCGAGTAATGGAGGCGTCGGCGGAAACGGCGGCAGCGCCGGACCGTTGTCGCTGTTCGGCAACGGTGGCGGCGGCGGGGCCGGGGGTGCCGGCCCAGTCGGTGGACGCGGCGGCAACGGCGGAATCGGCGGGCTGTGGCTAGGCAACGGGGGCGACGGCGGCGCCGGCGGCGAAGGCGGCGGCGACGGCGGGGCCGGCGGCAGCGTCGGGCTGCTGTCGCTGTTCGGCAGCGGTGGCGGCGGCGGACCGGGCGGTGTCGGCCGAACCGGCCTGCGGGGGACCTTCGCACTCATCCCTGGGGCGAGCGGTGGTGACGGCGCTTCCGGCGGCCCCGGGGGGGCCGGTGGGACCGGCGGCAACGGCAGCTTCTTCTTCGGCCGCGGCGGAAACGGCGGCGAGGCAGGTCCCGGTGGGGCGGGAGGAACCGGAGGCAAGGGTGCCGACGGTGCCACCGGGGCCTCCGGGACCGGTACCGCGGGCAACGGTGGTACCGGTGCGAACGGCGGTGACGGCGGTAACGGCGGCGCGGGCGGCACCGGTGGGGCCCGCGGCGGGGAGGCCGGCAGCGGACGGTATTTCCTCTTCATCCCCTCCAACGGGGTCGCCGGCGACAGCGGTGACGGTGGCGTCGGTGGTGCCGGCGGTGAGGCTGGTTTCGGCGGCATCGGCGGTACCGGCGGGACAGGTGCTGCCGGTTCCGCAGAGCAGGCGGGCGGATCGGGCGGAAACGCCGGATCCGGCGGCGTCGGCGGAATCGGGGGTAAGGGCGGACCCGGCGGCAGGGGTGGTGCTGCGACAGCAACATCCGGGGCTGGCTACGGCGGTGTCGGCGGTGCCGGCGGCGCCGGCGGTGGCGGCGGCGGTGGTGGTGTCGCGGGTGCCGGCGGCACCGGTGGGACCGGACCCGAGGATGGGCCCGGAGCCAGCGGTGGGACCGGCGGAGCCGGTGCTAAGGGCGGACCTGCGGGTGCGGGCGGCTCGGGTGGCACCGGAGGTATCGGTGGTACCGGATCAACGACGAAAGCGGCCGGTGTTGGCGGCGCCGGCGGTGTGGGTGGGGTCGGCGGTAACGGTGGGTTTGGCTCCACCGGCGGTGCGGGCGGTGAAGGCGGCGACGCCGGCGCGGGCGGCACAGGTGGGGCAACCGGCCCTGCGGGAACACCCGGCAACGGCGGAACCGCCGCCAACGGCGGTACCGGGGGTAACGGCGGTACCGGCGGCAAAGCCGGCACAGCAGGTGTCGGCGGCGGTGCCGGCGGCGACGCTGGTTCAGGCGGTGCGGGCGGTCGCGGCGGCACTCCTGCTGAGGGCGGCTCGACCGGGAGCGGCGGCAAGTTCGGACCCGATGGCGCCAGCGGTGCTCCCGGCACAGCCCAGGTGGTGGCATTCTCCGCAGGCCAACCGCTGCCGTCTGCGACAGGTCCGCTGACGACAGGCGTTCCGGCAGGGAAGGCTCAGGCGGAGTCGGGCGCTGATCTGCCGCAACGCTTCAACTACATCTTCTTCAACCAGGAGCCCACCGCCAACCCGGGCACCGGCCCGAGCGACCCACAGACGGGTTCGATCCAGGGTCAGCTCAACGCCAGGGCCAACAACGGCTTCGCGCTCACTTACACGATCACCCAGAACGTGAAGTACGGCACCCTTGACTTCAACGAGATCACCGGCGCTTTCTACTACACACCCTTTGATGAGTTGGTTGAGCCGGGGATCGTCGACCAGTTCACCGTGACCATCGACAACGGGGCCAGCGCGGCGCTGCCCGGACTGCTGGGTGCGGTACAGGACTGGCTGCACAAGATGGCGATCGACCTGGGACTGTCGCAGAAGGACACCATCGAAAAGATGGTCACGCTCACCGTCGATGGAACCGGCGAGCAGCCCGGCGTGTATGGGGACATCGAGAATCAGAAGTACTGGGTGAAGCAGAGCTACGAGAACTGCACCTTGATGGCCACCGCGATGGCGGTCTCTCAGATCAATGGCACGGTGGGTGTGCCCACCGAGCCGCAGATGGTCGCGCTCGCTACCTCAAGGGACAGCGTGGCAAGCCCGGGTCAGAAGATGTACCTGGCGGCCAATATCGCCGAAGGTGTCGCCGTCGAGGATGCGGTGGTACTCCTCAACACCCACTTCAACCTGGACGCCTACACCACCACCTACCCCGGGACGAAGGACGACGACGGCGAAGCCGTGCCGGGAACTCTGCAGGATGGTCAGGCGGCCCTGCGTGATCTTCAGGCGGCACTGGCGTACGGGAAGGCCGCGATGGTCACGGTGAACTCTGCCGGCCTTTGGAGTGCTGCGATCAACGGCGAGTCGTCCGGAACCCCCAACTACTTCAGTGCCGACCATGAAGTCGTGGTCATCAAGGTCGACCTGCCGAACGGAAGGGTCTTCTTCAACGACAGCGGTCCGGCCTTCGGCAAGGGCATGGAGGTGCCGATCGGCGCCTTCTTGAGCGCCTGGCAACCCAACAACTACGAACTGACAATCGTCAGTAAGAAGACGCCACCGACCGAGGTCTGAGCGCTGCCGGTGCGGCCCGGCGCACTGGCTATGCCGGAGCGGGGGGCTATTCCGGCGCGCCGGGCTTGCCGGTCAGCACGCTCGCGACAGCGCCGACCGTCGCCCGGATGACGGCCGCGCGCCGGGCGGCTGCCTCCAGTGCGTCGTTGTCGGCCATCCGCACGGGCACGCCGTGCGCGGTCGCCGTCGCCTCCACCAGATCCCGAACCGAGGGGTCGGCCAGCACCAGGGCCGCCGGGATACCGGCCGTCATGTCCTTACGGCGCAGGATGCCCTGGTAGGCCACCTCGGCCGGGATGTACAGGGTAAAAACCCCGCGGTCCAAGCGGAGGTCGGCGGCGACGGCCACCGCCGTCAGCGCCGTCTTGCTGAGCCCGTCGAGCACCTTGTTCCGGCCGGGAAACCGCCACAGCGGCAGCCTGTCGACCTGCTTGGTGATCGCATCGGTGAGGAGATATCCGACCAGACGGTGGGCCCGGATCTCAGTCACCTTCGACCACGCCACCTCATCGCCGTCGAACTCGATGCCGTCGGGCCCGACGATGACCGCCCCGAATCTGTTGAGCTCACGGGCGATCCGCCGAACCGGCCCGGGCAGTTTCGGCAGACCGGCCACCGCCTCGCCAATCCCCACACCCCAGCGCTGGGTGGCCGGGCCGGGGCCGGGGCGCACCGGTTCGAGCACCGCATTGCCGATGCCGACGGCAAGCCCGGCGGCGACCTCTCCGAGGGAAATCATCAGGCGACCCTACGGCAGCGATGGCAGGCTGCCGGAAAGCTCATCGGCGAGCAGTGTCAGGATCGGTGAACACCCGGCGTCCACCTTCACCGCCGCCAGATCGTCGCCGCGGGTCGGTCCGCGATTGACGATCGCGACCGACATGCCGGTGGCCGCGGCGTGCCGAACGAAACGGTAGCCGGAGAACACCGTCAGCGACGACCCCGCGACCAGCAGGACGTCGGACGAATCCATCAGCGAATACGCCTGCGCGACAACTTCCTTGGCGACCGCCTCGCCGAAGTACACGATGTCCGGTTTCAGCATCCCGCCGCACGCGGGGCAGTCGACGATTCGGAAAGAGCCGGTTTCGGCCACCATTGCGTCGGCATCGGGCGCCACCGCGATGCCGCCCACTCGTTCGGCGCGCTCGGAGAATCCCGGATTGGCAGCTTCGAGCAGTTCGGCCAGGGCTGCCCGCGACATGGTGTGGCCGCAGTCCAGGCACACGACTCGGGCGTAGGTGCCGTGCAGGTTGATGACCGCCCTGCTGCCTGCCTTGGTGTGCAGCAAGTCGACGTTCTGGGTGATGACCCCGGTCAGCACCCCACGTCGCTCGAGGGCAGCCAGCGCCCGGTGGCCGGCGTTGGGTTGGGTCCGGGCCATATGCCGCCAGCCCAGATGGTTGCGTGCCCAGTAGCGCTGCCGGTACTCGCGACTCGCGGTGAACTGCTGGATCGTCATCGGGTTGGCCGGCGGGGAATCCGGTCCGCGGTAGTCCGGGATGCCAGAGTCGGTGGACAGCCCTGCCCCGGTGAGAACCGCGATGCGCCGGCCCGCGAGCAGGCTGACCAGTTCCGGGGCGCCCATGGCCGCCTTCTTACCCGACAAAGGTCAGTTGCACCACGGAGCAGTCGTCGCCCTCGCCGTCGTCTCCGACGGGCAGTCGTGGGGTGAGTGAATCCAACGAGTTAGACGGTCCGGCAGCAAACTCCTCGCACAGTGCGACGAACTCGGCCATCTGCGGCGGATCTCCGAGCACGCCGTCGCTGTACAGCAGGATCCGCGCCCCGGCCGGGACCGCGTAGGTCTCCACGGTGAACTCGGCGTCGGCGAACATCCCGACGGGCATGGCGGCCCCGGAGAGCGGGGTCGTGTCGACTGTGCCGTCCACCACGGTGAGTGCTAGGGCCGGTGGATGCCCCGCGCTGGCATAGCGCAACTGACCCGTCGACAGGCGATAGACGCCGTACCACATCGTGAAGTAGTGGTCGTGATGGCTTTCCATGCTGAAACGGTCGTTGAGTTCGGCGAGAACCCGGTCCGGTTCCAGCAAGGTCGGGGTCGGCAGGGACCCGGACCGCAGCAGGTTGTGCACCGATACCGACAGCAGTGCCGGTTCCACTCCGTGCCCAGAAGCGTCGATCAGATAGACGATCAGATGGTCGTCGTCCACCCAGGTGTAGCCGAACGAATCCCCGCCGACCGCGCGGGCCGGCAGGTAGCGCGAGCTGACCTCGACAGGTCCGGTCAGATCCCCCGGCAGGATCGATGCGACGTAGTTGGCCGCGCTGTCAAGATCGGCGGCCAGCTGGTCGGCGAGAACCCGGATGTGTCGTTCCCGCCGGACCGATTCGGCGGCCTCGAGCAGCTGCCGGATCAGCGTGGCCATGACGATGAGGACGCCGGTGGCGGCCACCGGCGTTTCGATCACCACGTTGGGCGGTGTCCTGGCCATGAACACCGCGGCCGCGGCCAGTGGCACCAGCGGCAACCACAGCGCGAACAGGCCCGGTGGCCGGGCGGCCGTGGCGGGCCCAGGCTCGGCGTGCTGGGCCGCGACCAAGGCCACGATGATCAGAATCACGCTGGCGGCGTAGAGGATGTTGGGCAGGCTTCCAACCGCGTGGCCGGCTGAATTCCATAGGTACGCCCACACGCTGTCGGCAACCGTCGCTGCCACCAATCCCGCCAGCAGCAAAATCAGCGGGAAGCGCAGCCCAGGCGGCACCCTGAGCAGCACCAGGATGCAGACCGTCACGATGAGGACATCGCCGGCGGGGTAGGCCAGCGAGATGGCGAAAGCCGGCCCGCTGGTTCCGCCGCTGTGCCACGCGGTCCGCATCACTGCGAGCCAGGCGATCACGAAGATGGAGCCGGCCAGGATGAGGCCGTCGAGAACCATTCGGCCCTGATCGCGCCAGCTTCGGGTGCTCGGGAACAGCACCAGAGCCGTGACCACGATGGGTATGTAGGCCAGGTAGCCGGCGTCGGCCCACGATGGAAACGGTTCACGGCCAAGGATGACCGCGTAGTAGCCGGACACCACGTCACCGAGGGCCCAGGTGGACAACCCGATCGCGAACGTCAGCCACGCTGCTCGCAGTCGGCCGCGCGCCGAGAGGGCCGCCAGCACCGCCAGCGGCACGTAAAGCAAGCCAAGCAGCGGGAAGACCAGCGCCGAGACGATCTCGACGGTGTCTCGGTTCGGCCAGCCTGCAAGCAGGAACACGGTGAATGCGCCGAAGAACACCAGCGCCGCCGCACCCGCCCGAGCGGTCGTCGGTATCTGCGGCGCTGAACCTCCGCGAACCGTCGTGACCGGAATAACGCCCCCTAAATCAGGTGCCCACCATGAAAGCAGGTGCGGCGGCGCGGGTGAGCGACAATAGGGCGACAATAAGGCGTGGAATTCTTCTCCGCCTACGTGCGCGGCTTCGCTCGGGTCGCCGCCTGCACCCACCGTACGGTGCTGGCAGATCCGGTGGCCAACGGGGAGTCGGTGCTGCGAATCGCCGCTGAGTGCCACGACGGCGGTGTCGCGGTCGCGGTGTTTCCCGAACTAACCCTCACTGGCTACTCGATCGAGGACATCCTGCTGCAGGACAGCCTTCTCGACGCTGTAGAGACCAGCCTGGCCGACGTCGTCGCCGGCTCGACGGGTCTGCTGCCGGTTCTGGTGGTCGGCGCGCCGTTACGTCACCTGCACCGGATCTACAACACCGCGGTCGTCATCCACCGTGGCGCTGTCCTGGGCGTGGCACCCAAGTCGTACCTGCCGACCTATCGGGAGTTCTACGAGCGCCGCCAGGTGGCGCCTGGTGACGATATGACCGGGACGATCACCGTGCTCGGTGCTGACGTCCCCTTTGGTCCAGACCTGTTGTTCGCCGCCGACGACGTCCCCGGCTTGGTGCTGCATGTGGAGATTTGCGAGGACATGTTCGTGCCGATCCCGCCAAGCGCGCAGGCGGCACTGGCCGGGGCGACCGTGCTGGCAAACCTGTCCGGGAGTCCGATCACGGTCGGCCGATCCGAGGACCGACACCTGCTGGCCCGTTCGGCCTCGGCGCGCTGCCTGGCGGCCTATCTCTACGCCGCCGCGGGGGAGGGGGAGTCCAGCACCGACCTTGCCTGGGACGGGCAGACCATGATCTATGAGAACGGCCGTCTGTTGGCGGAATCCGAACGCTTCCCGCGCGGACCCCGTCGCTCGGTGGCCGACATCGACCTGGATCTGTTGCGCGCCGAACGGCTGCGGATGGGCACCTTCGATGACAACCGCCGCCATCACGGCATCGGTCCGGAGTCGTTCCGCCGCATCGGTTTCCACTTGGATCCGCCAGCCGGCGATATCGGCCTGCGCCGCGAGGTCGAACGCTTCCCGTTCGTTCCCAGCGACCCCGAGCGACTCGAGCAGGACTGCTACGAGGCCTACAACATCCAGGTTTCCGGGCTCGAACAGCGGTTGCGGGCGTTGAAGTACCCAAAGGTCGTCATTGGAGTGTCCGGCGGTCTGGACTCCACGCACGCGCTGATCGTCGCGGCCAAGGCGATGGATCGGGAAGGCCGCCCGCGCAGCGACATCCTGGCCTTCACCCTGCCCGGATTCGCCACCGGTGAGCGAACTAAACGCAATGCGATCGCACTGGCGCAGGCCCTCGGGGTCACCTTCGAGGAGATCGACATCCGCGCGACGGCCACCCTGATGCTGACCGAGATGGGCCACCCGTTCGCCCGCGGCGAGCAGGTCTACGACGTGACGTTCGAGAACGTGCAGGCCGGCCTGCGCACCGACTACCTGTTCCGGATCGCCAATCAGCGCGGCGGCAT
>JAUPKM010000003.1 GCA_030837445.1 Actinomycetota bacterium | reverse complement strand
TCCTTCACCAACCAGGTGCTGGCCCAGATCGAGCTCTTCACCAAGCGCGACGAGTACCCGATCGGCGTCTACACGCTGCCGAAGCACCTCGATGAGCAGGTAGCGAGGCTGCACCTGGATGCGCTCGGCGTCGGTCTGACTGAGCTGAGCAAGGTGCAGGCCGACTACCTCGGGGTCTCGGTCGAGGGTCCCTACAAGCCCGAGCTGTACCGCTACTAGCGGCTCCAGCAGTCCGCCGCCGCGCCCGTGTCCAGTCCCGTACCCCCTGCTGGGGGACCACCGTGGCCCGGACCGGGCGTCGGCGGGCCGCCGCCCCCGCCCTACCCGCCACAGCCGCCGCCCCCGCCACAGCAGCCGCCTCCGTATTCGCAGCCGCCACCTCCGCCGGCCGCCGTCAACCCGGCCTTCCCGTATGGCTACCCGCCGTATCCTCCGCCGGCGCCGTTGTGGCAGCAGACCCCCGTGCTCTACCGAGGCGCCCCGACCAATCTGGTGCTGGCGGTCGAGCAGGGGCGTCCGGTCAAACCCGCCCGCTGGGGTTTCCCGGACTTCTTGATCACCTTTGGCTTGTGGCTGTTTCTCAATGTGCTTGCGGCCGGGGTGATAATCGCGTTGGGGACGTCAGGTGCGGCGGGTTCGATCGGCATCATGGTGGCAATCACGTTGCCGTGGCTGGGCTTGGCGGGCTGGCCGATCCTGGTGTCCTTCTGGCGCGGAAACGGTCCGGTTCTGGACTACGGATTGACGGCTAAGTGGGCCGATATCGGCTGGGGTGTGCTGTACGGCCTCGTGGCGCTGATTCTGGCAGGGGCGGTTTCACTTCTGACCCAGGCATTGTTCGGTGAGTTCAACTCTGCCGCCGGCGAATTGGCAGACAAGTTGCCGCAGTGGTGGGCGTTGCTGTTGTTCGCCCTGCTGGTCGGGTTGGGGGCGCCGATCGTCGAGGAGCTTGCCTACCGCGGGCTGTTGCTCGGATCCCTGCTGAAGCGGAACTGGGCACCCTGGTTGGCGATCGGGACGTCGGCACTTCTCTTCTCGCTCACCCACTTCGAGCCGATCCGGATTCCGCTGCTACTCAGCACCGGAATCGTATTGGGTATCGCCCGCTACCACCGCGGGAGCACGACAACCTCCATCGTCGCCCACATGACAAACAACATTCCGGCTGCCGTCGCGCTGTTCTTCATCTGACACCGGACCTGCCCTGGGTCGCTCGGTCAGATCGCTAGCTGCGGGCGGCGGCCGCCAGCACAGTCGCCAAATTCTCGGTCCGGATCCGTCGATCCAGATAGACCAGAGTGGTAACGCCTGCCAGGAAGGGCAGCGCGACCATGATGGTCACCAGGGCGCCCAAAGCGGTGGCGAAGACGGTGACCGTGCTCAATTCCCCGCTCAGACCGCTCACCATGGTGAAGGGGATCGCGGCGACGGTGCCGACCGCCTGAGCCACGATGCTTCCCAGCAGGACAATCCCGAGGGTCCGCCAGAACGCACCGGCGACCAGCTTCCGCGAGCGCTTCAGCGAGGTGAGCGCGCCACAGTCCTCCAGCGCCAGGGCGGGGGTACTCAGCACGAGCGTGAAGCTGACCCAGACCCCGGCCACCACCGACAGACCCAGCCCGGGCAGCAGAGCGACCGCGCCGGCCTCCGGCAACCCGGCGAGAAGTAGTCCGATCCCGGGTAGCAACGGGATCACGATGGCCAACGACACCGCAACTGCGACGAGCACGGTTGCGCCCACCAGTCGCCAGATCTGTGGCCGCACCATGGTCCATGCCTGCCGCAGGTCCGTGCGCTGACCGATGACGGCTCTACCCATCACATGGCTCAGCATCCCGGTACCCAGTACCTGCAACACCCCCGCTACCGCCGCCGTTGCGAGCGCGATCGCGCCTAACGTCGTCAGCATCCGGAGCAGTTCGTCGGGGGAGATGGTTGCCGACGGTTCGGTCGGGAATTGCTGCACCCGGGAGTAGCTGAAGCCGAGGAAGATGATCTGCGCCAGTGCCGCCGCCAGCCCGATGATCGCCGAGATCGCAATCACGGTCCCCGGATCGCGGCGCACGTAGTCGATGGCGCCCGACATCATCTCGCCGACCGTCAACGGGCGCAACGCGATGATCCCGGGCGTGGGTGCAGGCGGGGGAGGTGCCCAGGACGGACCGCGGCCGGTCGCAGGCGGTGGGCTCTCCGGGGAGTGTCCAGCTGGCGTTCGAGCGTCCGGGGGTTGTGCGTCCGCGGTTGGCGCACCGGCCGGTTGTGGGGATGAAGGAGTTGGCGGGGCCTCATCTTGCTCGGCGGGTACAAATGGTGGCGGCTGCTGCCGGGACCAGCCGGGCAGCGGTTCCGGCCCAGGTTGCGGCCGATCAGCTCGTTCGGCCCCGTCAGCAGTTGGCCCGTCGGCAGCTGCCGGCTGGTCTCCGACCGGCTCGTCACCGGTCGGCATCTCGTCGGGCTCCCTCTCGGTCATGGACTCCTACCCGATCGTTGCGTTGGCTACTTC
>JAUPKM010000157.1 GCA_030837445.1 Actinomycetota bacterium | reverse complement strand
GCGGGCTCGTAATGCGTAGTTCGTGGGTTCGATTCCCACAGGCGGCTCCGCGTGTGACCTGCACCGATGCCTGGCCCGACGATCGTGGATCGCCGGGCCAGTTGCACGTCCAGTCGTAGTTGGCTCCTCGCGCGCGAAGATGATCTAGTGTGTCGAGGCTCTGCGAGCGTGGTGTGCGTGGCTCCGATAAGTCTGGAGCTGTCGGTCGCAAGAGTCTGCGGGAGTGGGAACCATGCGCTCCGTACTGTCTCGCGGTACGATCTGCATGATTCCGAGGTGAGGTAGTCATCATGACGCAGCGACATGCCGTTGGCTTGGCGCCTAAGCTGCTGCGCCGTCCCGTACGGGTCTTGAACACGGCCGACGCCGCGGAGGTGTTCGCTCATCCTCGTCCCCAATTGGCTCGGCTGGTGGCTGCGGGAGTGCTGCACCGCTTGGCGGGTGGCTTCTATGCAGTGGTCCCCCAGGAGTTCACGGGCGTGCCGTGGAGGCCCGGACTGGAGGCTGCTGCGGGTGGTGTCGCCGCGGTTGTTTTCGGCTCGGACAACGCGGTGGTGATGGGTCTGTCGGCTGCGCGGCTGCATGGGGTCGTCCCGCGGGCCGTGGCCTCGGGCCTGGTGGCGGTACCGCGTCAGCATCGGCCGATCCGTCTCCTGGACAGGGATGCTCGTGTCGTGTTCGTGGCCCGGGACGTCGCCCGGCTGGATGCCGAGATGGTGGACACCGAACTGGGGCGGTTGCTGGTGACCGGAGCAGAGCAGACGGCGCTCGACCTGGCTCGCCGGCCGGATCTGGGAAGCGCCGCGGATCAGGTCAGAGAGGCCGCTCAGGTCCTGTGGAGCCGTTGTGACCCGCTGACCGTGGATCGGATAGCCGGCGAGCAACGCCTGCGCTCGGCGGCCCGGCGGCTGAGGGAGTGGGTGGGCTGATCATGCTCGATGCCGAAGAGATCGCCAGGGTCTCGGAGACGTTCGGCGTCTCGGCCTCCCAGGTTCGCCGTGATTATCTCATCTCGCATCTCCTGGGGCTGTTGAGCGAATACCTCCCTGACGAGATTCTCTTCTTCGGTGGAACTGCGCTGGCACGCACGCATCTGGTCGACGGGCGGTTGAGTGAGGATATCGAGGCTCTCCTGTCGGTCCCGTAATCGGGCGGACGGGGAGGTAGTGGGCGATGCCGATGTGGGTGCCGTTGGGGCAGAGGGAGTTTGACGGCGGCGTGCTGGTGCTCTGGGGTCCGGGACGTGTCACGTTCGCGTGCGGCGTGAGCGGGCCCCGTCTGCTGGTCGTGAGAGAGGCCTGGCGGAGGTGCACGCCGTGCCCGGCTAGTTTCCTTAGGAAGCGAAGCCGGGGGAAGACCAACGGAGCACGGCGTGCGAGTGAGCAGCCTAGTGAAGGCGTTGCTGCAGATCGAACATGTGGTCGTCAAGGGCGTGTGGTTCGAGTGGCCGGCGCCGGACCGGCAGGTGCTGGTGGTGCGGGTCGCCCCCACGAGGCGGGCATCGGCCCGTTGTCCGGAGTGCGGGCGTCGGTGTCCTGTCCGGGATCAGGGTGACGGTGACCGGCGGTGGCGGTCCCTGGATCTGGGTTCGACCATGGTCTATCTGGAAGGACCGGCCCCGCGGGTGGACTGCCGCGGGCACGGGGTGCTGGTTGCCGCGGTGCCGTGGGCACGGCACAAGGCCCGTGCCACGGCGGCGTTCGAGGACCAGGCCACTTGGCTGGCGGCGCACACCGCCAAGACCACGGTGGCTGCCCTGATGCGTACGTCCTGGCGGGCGGTGACCACGATGGTGACCCGGGTGGTCGCCGAGGCTCGGGACGGGGTGGACCGGTTGGAGGGCCTGCGCCGGATCGGGATCGACGACAAGTCGTACAAGAAGGGCCATAAGTACCTCATGGTTGTGGTCGATCACGACTCCGGCCGGGTGGTGTGGGCCCGCGAGGGCCGCGACCAGGCCACCGTCGCGGCGTTCTTCGACGCGCTCGGCCCGGCCCGGGCCGCGTTGCTGACCCACGTGTCCTGCGACGGCGCGACCTGGATCCACGATGTGATCACCGAACGGGCCTCGCAGGCCCTGATCTGCATGGACCCCTTCCACGTCCAGCAATGGGCCGGCCAGGCCGTCGACGAGGTCCGCCGCCGGATCACCCGTGAGGCCAAGGCCGCCGGCCAGGCCGTCACCGACAGTTCGTCGCGGTGGGCCCTGCTCAAGACCCCACAAGCACTGACCGGCGCCCAGCAGGCCAGCCTGGCCCACATCAAGAAGACCAACGGGCCGCTCTACCGCGCCTACCTCATCAAAGAGCAACTGCGGCAAGCGTTCGCCGCGCGAGGCCAGCACGGCCGGGCCCTGCTGGCCGGCGTCATCTCCTGGGCCGCCCGCTCTCGGATCCCCGAGATGGTCAAGCTCGCGGCAACCCTGCGGACCTACCAGAAAACGATCAAGAATGCGCTCGACTCCGGCGTGACGAACGGGCGAGTCGAGGCAACCAACACGCACATCCAGACCCTGATCAAACAGGCCTACGGGTATGGCAGTGCCGACGCCCTCATCGCCATGATCGAACTCAAGCACGGCGGCCTGTGCCCCGAACTACCCGGACGCTGACCCCGCCACCAGCCAGTCACCAATGCCCCTCATACGAGAAGTGCCGGATTACGGAACCGTCAGGAGAGCCGGACGCATTGTCAGTAGCAGTTGGGCCGCACGGGCATACCCGCGCTTGTTGGTCTGGGCGATCGCGGCCTCGACGAGCGGCCGGTAGACGGCGATGGCGTCGGTGGGATGCGTTTCGGCGCGGCGGGCGGTGACCGCCAACCTGGCCACTTCGCCGCAGCGGTGGGTCTTCGTCACCTGCCAGGCCTCGTCGATCTCCTCCTCGTCGAGCAGCACGGCGGTGAGGACGTCCGCCGCATGCCAGTTCTGCCCGCCGGCTCGCTCACGCAGCAGGTCCAGCGCCTTCTCCCGGATCGTCGGCCACGCGGGAGTGGCCCTCGCGACCTCGCGGAGCGCCTGGTAGTCCCGCTGGGTTCTGGTCATCGAGAAGTGCCGTTCACGCACCGCGATCGCGTCAGCGGCACGGCCGGTCTCCGTGTACAGCTCGGCGAGCAGGTCCACCACCTCGGTCAGGCCGTGCTGCTGCGGGGTGGTGTCGGCGTTCACGCCGCGCTCCAGCCACTCGATGGCTTCGGTGGTGCGTCCCGCGCCGCGCAACAGCTGAGCGATATGGACGTACTGACGCGGGTTGGTGAGGTCCTCGGCCAGGCAAGCGACCATGTCGTCCGTGTCACCGGTGAGGGCGACGAATTCCTCGCGCATCGAACGCAGCAGCCGGCGCCCGGAATCGCTCGTCAGCGTAACGTCGAGATACTCCTGGTAGGCGTCCAAACCCTCCTCGCCGAGCAGGTCGGCGAGGTCGTCAAGGCTGGTCTCCACCTCCTCCGGGCCGGCGAGCCGGAACTCGACGTACCAGTCCGCGAGCTCGACCGGGTCCGGTGGCGCGGCTTCGCAGGCCCGTAGATAGGCCGCCCACGCTTCGTTCGCGACGTCGATGATGATGCGGGACCCGCCCTCACTCGAGTCGGCCGCCGCACCGATGTGTTCGATGGCGTGCTGCAGCAGCGGCTGGACAGCGGCGGCGTGCCGGGGGATCAGCCGGCCGAGAGCCCCCAGGACGTCCTCGGCACGGTCGGCGTAGTTCTCCTCGTCGCCGTCCTCGATCCACTCCACCCGCAGGTGCGCGACCTCGTCGCGGAGGCCCGCCAGATCGGGGCCCTGGGCTGCGGTCGCGGTCAGGAGCCGCAGCGTGCGGTACAGGCCAGCGTCATCGCTCGCGTGCTGCCAGACCAGTTCGACAAGCTCTGCGTGGTCCATCGTGGTCAGGAACCGCTTGACGTCGACGGGTTTGGAGCCGCCGCGGCCCTTACCTCGTTCGTCCCGCGGCAGCTCGACGTCGGCCTCGCCCAGTAGCCGCAGGCCGACCGCGACGCAGTGTTTGCAGAAGTGACCCTCCTGGCCGTACGGACAGCTGCACGTCCCGTCGAGATCGCCGTCCTCACGACCGGCCAGCCGGACCCGGTAACGGCCGGTACCGCGCACCGTCGCCGTCACCCCGCCGGGCACCTCGCCGAGGTCGCTCACGAACTCGACGTAGTCGAGACCCCGCGAGTACGAACGTTCGCCGGCCAGACGCCGAAGACCCGTGTCGGTGAACCATGCCATAACGCGCGAATATAGCCCCACGCTTGCGAGATCCACCGGTCCACGCTGATCGCCGTCGGTAGGGTGGTCCCTTCCTACACGTCGCAGCCCGCACCGGGCGTGAGCGCAAGGACAGGCATGACACCTCCCACCATCGACACGGTCCTCGATGCCTTCCTGTCGGACCAGCGCGAGCGCCTGTCCGCTCGCACGATGCGAAGTTACGAGGACGTCGTGGAGCTGCTGCGCGACTCGCTGAACGGCTACGGGCCGAACTCCCTCACCGGGCAGGACCTGGATCGCTGGCGACAGGCGATGAACGCCGGCGACGACGAGGCGTTCTGCCGCCTCTTCGGACCCGAGCACATCCTCGATCACCTCGGGGAGTTCCTGGGGTACTTCATGGTCCGGAAGGTGATGGCGAGCGAGAGCCTGCTGCGCTCGTCCGGCACGGTGACCAAGAAACTCGCCACCTGGCTCCACGAGCATGGCTACGCCGACGAGACCCAGCGTGACCTCGCCGTGGACCGCGGTGGTGAGGCCGCCCGCGATCTGCCCCGCGCCGAACGTCTGGCGACTCTGCTGTACGAGCAGAGCCTGACCGCCACGGGCGCCGGGCCCCGGGAACTCACGCCTGGTGACACCGTGGGTGGCGATCTGCCGCTGCGGATCGAGCGAGCCGAACCCGGCGTGCTGTTCTTCGAGGGCGGCATCGGGCCGGTGCGCGTGTCCCGTCAGGCCTCGGATCTCGCCCGACCCGGGTGGGAGGTCACCATCACTCTGGTGCGACACCGCGCCACCTGGAAGATCGTCGAAGTCGGCAACGTCTACCCACGCTGACGTCGTCACCTGCCGGAACCGAACAATCTGTCCCACGGGACCGTCCACGAGAGAGATACCGGCGTGAGCGAGTACCAGTACTACGAGTTCCTGGCCGTGGACCGGCCCCTGGACGCCACGGCGCTCGCCGCCGTCCGGGCGTTGTCGACCCGTGCGCGAATCACCCCCACCAGCTTCGTCAACACCTACCACTGGGGCGATTTCAAGGGGAAACCTCGGACGCTCGTCGAGCGGTACTACGACGCGTTCCTCTACACCGCGAACTGGGGTACCCGCCAGTTCATGTTCCGGCTGCCGAAACGCCTGCTCGACCCACGCACCGCCGAGCGGTACTGCACCACGGACGCCGCCAGCACCTGGACCCACGGCGAGAACGTCCTGATCGACCTCACCTACACCTGCGAGGACGGCGGCGAGTGGGACGACGAGGACGACCTCGGTGAGGGCACGCTCGCCTCGATCATCCCCGCCAGGGCCGACCTGGCCACCGGCGACCGGCGCCTGCTCTACCTGGCGTGGCTGCACTCGGTCACCGGCGAACTGGTCGACCCCGACGACGTCGAGCCGCCGGTCCCGGCCGGGCTCGGCGACCTGCCAGCGTCGCTGCACGCCCTGGTCGACCTTCTGCGCATCGACCGTGATCTGCTGGCCGTCGCGGCCCAGGCGAGCCCTGACCTGACCACCCACGCACCCACCACCGCCGAGTGGAGGGCACGTCTGGCTGGCCTGTCCGCACGGGACAAGGACGACGTCCTCCTGCGCCTGTTGAAGGGTGACCCGAACGTCGGCCTTGAACTTCGCCGGCAGCTCACCGCGACGCCGTCCGCCCCGGGCCCCCGCGAGGAGCCGCGCACCGTCGCAGCCCTGACCACCGCGGCCCAAGCCCACGCCGACGAGCGAGAGCGCCTGGCCGCCGAGGAACGCGCCGCCCAGCTCGCCGCGACAAAGAAGGCCGCGGCAGAGGCCCGTTCCCGCCACCTGGACGCCGTGGCGGCAGAGGGCGAGGCCGCTTGGCGGCGCGTCGACGCCCTCATCCGGGCCACCAAACCCAAGGAGTACGACCAGGCGGTCGCCCTCCTGATCGACCTGCGTGACGTCGCCGCCCGGCAGAACCGCCAAGCCGACGCCGAAGACCGGGTCAGGCATCTCCGCGCCGCCTACCCCAACCGGTCCGCCCTGCTTCAACGCCTCGACCGAGCCGGACTCGCTCCCGACCGGGCCAACGCCCCTCGCCGGTGACTCTCGGCGACGGTGGTGAAGATGGCTCGTTCCAGCAGCGGGGTGCAGCGGGCAGAACCAAAGGATCCAGGTAGCGTCGATCCATGGCCCGCATCAGCGGAAAGATCAGTATTGGCGTGCCGCCCGAGGCGGTCTTCGACACCGTTGCGGACTCGCGGAACGAGCCTCTCTACAACCCTTCGATGACCAGCGTCGAACTCCTCACCCCGTTGCCGATCGGCCAGGGCACACGGTTTCGTGCCTTGATGGGGAGCGCCGGGATGGAAATGCTGGTCGAGCTGACCGAGTTCGACCGCCCGCACCGGCTCGGGTCGCGCACCACCTGTCCCATCATGTCCACGAACGGATTCATCACGTTTGTCCCCGAAGGTTCCGGCACCGTCATGAGGTGGGAGTGGCAGGTGCGGCCGAGGCGGTGGCTCCGGGTGCTGGGTCCGCTTCTCGGTCCCCTCGGGGGCCGGATGGAGCGCACGATCTGGACCGGTCTTCGACGTCACCTCCAGCCGGACAACGAGTGATTCGGAGTGAAGCGCCCCAGGTTGACAGCCATGAGCGAGGCCAGGTCCAGTCCATCCCGC
>JAUPKM010000156.1 GCA_030837445.1 Actinomycetota bacterium | reverse complement strand
TCCCGGTAGCAGGCGTGTTCAATCGCGGACCAAGGCTTCCCTTCGGGGCAGTCGGTACAGACGCGACCGTCGCGAAACAGCAACCCATTGGCACAGATCGGTCGAAAGTTGTGCAGCGTATGCACAACCGGAGTGGGCCAGGCCGTCAACCAACCCGTGCCAATATTCGGCACTGTGTTGTGGATGTGGACAACCTGCGGGTCGAACCGCGCCAGCCGCAGGGTCGGATCCGGCCCTGCACCGGTGGCCGTCTGGAAGGCGGCCCGGATCGGATAGAGCCGTCGGCTGCTCTCCCGATCTGTGTGCCGACCCAGCAGGAGCACATCGTGCCCCGCCCTCGACAGTGCCTCCAGCTGCGACGAGACGACCACGTTTTCGCCGCTGGACGAGTCGCCGGCATAGAAGCTGTGAATCAGCGCGATCCTCATCCTGAGAACATCACGCCTGGTTGTCTCGGAACCAGGCCACAGTCCTGGCCAAGCCGTCGGCCAGCGGAACTGTCGGCCGCCAGCCGAGCACTTCCTGTGCCTGCGAGATGTCGGGTCGTCGTTGCCGCGGGTCGTCAGTAGGCAGATCCTCATAGATCACGCCAGCCGTCGAGCCGACCATCGACATCACCTGTTCGGCCAAATAGCCCACCGAGATCTCGCTCGGATTACCCAAGTTGATCGGGCCGGTCACGGCCCGCGGGGTTCTCATCATCGCCATCAGTCCGTCGATCAGATCGTCCACGAAGCAGAAGGAACGTGTCTGGTCACCGTCGCCGTAAACGGTCAACTGGTTCCCGTTGAGCGCCTGCACCACGAAGTTGCTGACCACCCGGCCATCATCGGGCTGCATCCGGGGCCCGTAGGTATTGAAGATCCGGACGACCTTGATCGGCATGTCGTGTTGTCTGCGGTAGTCGAAGAACAACGTCTCGGCGCAACGCTTACCTTCGTCGTAGCAGGACCGCGGACCGATCGGGTTGACGTTTCCCCAGTAGTCCTCAGTCTGCGGATGAACAGCTGGATCGCCATACACCTCGGACGTCGAGGCCAACAGAATCGTGGCTCCGGTCCGCTTTGCCAAACCGAGCAGGTTGATCGACCCGATGACAGAGGTCTTGGTCGTCTGCACCGGATCCCGCTGGTAGAACACCGGCGAAGCCGGACAGGCCAGGTTGTAGATCTCGTCGACTTCCACGTACAGCGGGAAGGTGATGTCGTGTCGCAGCAGTTCGAACCTCGGGTTACCGAGCAGGTGGTGGATATTGCTGCGGGTGGAGGAGTAGAAGTTGTCGACGCACAGCACCTCAGCGCCATCGGCAAGCAGTCGGTCGCAGAGGTGGCTTCCGATGAAACCGGCACCGCCGGCGACTAGTACCCGGCGATATCCCATAGCCGCCATGCTACCGGCGGCGGGGCTACGACGTCCGGGGCGCGAACTACTTCAGACCTGCGCGAAAACTTCGACAGACCTCATAGTCGGGCAGGATGCCAGCGGCGGCAGCCTCGGCCAGCGTCGGAGCGGCATCATCCTTGGCTGACAGGGAGCATTCACCGAGGGAGAAACCCCAGTCAACGCCGATCTCGGCGTCGTAGGGGTAGAGCTCCCGCTCCTTCTCCGGGTTGTACTCCTCGCTGCACAGGTAGGCCACCGTAGATCCGTCCTCCAAGGCGGCGAAACCGTGTCCGAGGCCCTCGGACAGGTAGACCGCTCGACGATCGGCCGTATCAAGGCGAACTGCCTCCCACCGACCGAACGTGGGCGACCCCACTCGAATGTCCACCACCACGTCGAGGACTGCCCCTGTCAGACACGTCACGTACTTGGCCTGCCCCGGTGGAACATCGGCGAAATGGATCCCGCGGACTGTCCCGGCCGCGCTGACGGAACAGTTGGCCTGCGCCAGATTCAGGGAATGGCCGGTGGCCTCCCTGAAAGCCGAGTCTTTGAACCATTCCAGGAACAGACCTCGCCCGTCACCATGTTGACGCGGGGTCACGACCCAGGCGCCCGCAATTCCAAGCTCCACTACCTCCATGACCTCAACGCTACCCCACGATTACGCTGGGGTCTGAGAACGCATATCCGCTGGGGTACTGAACACTTGCCCGGGCAAATCCACCCCGACCAGTGATAGGACGGCGGCCGATGGCACCAGTGGTCCACGACCTCACCGGACTCCGCGTGCTGGTCATCTCCAGCGAGCAGATCGCCGAGCGGATGGCCGGCCCCGCAATTCGCGCCCTCAACCTCGCCCAGCAGCTCGACGATCGCGGCGCGACCGTGACGCTTGCGGTATCCGCCGCCCAACCCGGGCTCGCCGATCTGCTGCCGGGGATATCGCTGGTCACCTTTGGCAAACCGAGCGCACGGGGCTTCCGGGAGTTGGCGCGGGGCAAGGACGTGGTGGTGACCCAACCGCAACGAGTGGATGTCGGTTGGGGTCTTTACCGCAGCGACGCACGAGTCATCTATGACCTTTACGTGCCCACCTTCGTGGAGACCATCGCCCATCTGGGCGCGGAGACCGGCGACCCGCAGGTGCGGGCGCAGCGGCTGGAGGCGAACCGCCTCGAATACTCCACCGCCCTGCAGTTGGGCGACGCCTTCATCTGCGCCTCGGACCGGCAACGCGATCTCTGGCTCGGCGCGCTGGGCGAGGCCGGGCGGCTCGATCTTTCGCTGATCCGGCGGGATCCTCAGACCGAGCAGCTGATCGGCATCGTTCCGTTCGGCGTGTCGGACTCACCTCCGCCGCCGCTGTCCGGGCCAGGGCCGATCCACGGCGCACTCGTCCCAGCGGATGCGACGGCCCTTCTGTGGACTGGCGGATTGTGGAATTGGTTTGACCCACTGTCGGTGCTGGAGGGGTTGGCCCAGGCACGCGTCGACGACCCCAACCTGCACCTGGTCGTGATGGGTATGCGGCACCCCGATCCGTCCTGGGAGGAACAGGCCGCATCCCGCGACCTGCGGCAGAGGTCCGGCGAGCTCGGCTTACTCGCCCCCGGCGGCGGGGTGGTGCTGCTCGAAGGCTGGGTCCCCTACGCCGAGCGCCATCGCTACCTGCTCGACGCTGATGCGGCAGTCAGCAGCCATTTCGACACGGTGGAGACCCGGTTCAGCTTCCGCACCCGGTTCCTGGACCACCTGTGGTGTGGATTGCCCACCTTCACCACCCCTGGCGGAGAACTTGCGGAGGCGATGATCGCGGCCGGCGCCGCCGAGCCGGTGGCCGAGCCGGTGGCCGAGGGGGACAGCGCAGCCTGGGCGCGATCCCTGCGTTCCGTGGCACTGGATCCCGGCAGACTCGCGAGAATGAGCGCGTCGGCGACGTCCATGGCCGACGACTATCGCTGGTCTCGAGTCACCGAGCCGCTGGCACGGATCGTCGCCCAACAAGGAGCCTCCAGCAGAACGAGAACCACCTCCGCGCCTCGCCCGAGCAGGCTCGACGCGGCCCGCTACGCACTCTTGCTTTCCCGGCTGCGAGTGCAGGAACAGGGTCTGGGTTCGCTCGCATCCGGCTTCCGGCGGGCAATCCACAAGGATGGCGGCTGACGCAGCAGGACGCTGGTGGCACTCTCAGTTCCGAAGAACAGCGCGACCCAGCCGCAGGGTGGTCTGCACCAGTACGGCATAGCCGCGCGGCGAGAATCTGCCGTGCAGTACCCGGAGCCCGGCGAGTTGCGCCCGCAGCAGCGTTCTCTCACGGTTTGCGACGTCCTGGCTCGTGATTCCGCCCGGGTGGAGCCGGTAGTGGAGTAGCACCTCGTCGATGATCGCAAAGCGACCACCAGCGCCGGCCAGTCGGTATGCCAGGTTCACGTCCTCGGCGAGCGCGTACCTGACGTCGAATCCGCCGACCGCCCGGATTGCCGAGGTGCGGAACATCCCGCTGCCGAACAGGAATGGCTCACGGCCGTCGCGCAGACCCCAGTGCCACCCCGGTTCCGATCCGGATTCCGGATCAGCACCACGGAAGGTGGTGAACCGGGTGCCGACCCCGACGAGCGACGGGTCCCGTTCGAGTCGTGCACGTTGCGCTGAGAATCTGGTGGGGCACGAGACGTCGTCGCTGTCACAGATGACGACGAACTCTCCGCGGGCAGCATCCAGGATGCGATTGCGAGCCGCCGGGATCCCGGCGGATCTCTCGTTCCGCAGTAGCACGATCCGGTCGTCCTCGGCCGCCAACCGGGAGGCAACCTGCCAAGTGTCGTCGGTCGATCCGTCGTCCAGGATCAACAGCTCGAAGTCCCGCTCGGATTGAGCCAACACGCTTTCAACTGCGACGGTCAACAAATCAGCACGATCCCGCACGGGCATCATCACGGAGATGGCAGGCGATACCGAAGCCACGGTCAGTAAGCTCCCGAGCCGGTCACAACCGCCTTCGCGGTGCGCAACACGATGATCGCGTCCAGTGCGAGCGACCAGTTCTCCACGTAGTAGAGGTCGAGTAGCACGGCCTGTTCCCAATCGAGGTCGGAGCGGCCGGACACCTGCCAGAGCCCCGTCATACCAGGCTTCGCCAGCAGCCGGCGGGTGGCGACATCGTCGTAGCGGCTCACATCATCCAGCGGGTGCGGTCGCGGTCCGACGAGTGACATCTGACCGAGCCAGACATTGAACAACTGTGGCAACTCATCAAGGGAGAACCGCCGCAGACCGCGGCCGACGGTCGTGATCCGCGGATCGCGCTCCAGCTTGAAGGTGGCGCCGTCCGCACCGCCGCCCTGCTCCGCCTCCGCCCTCAGTTCATCCCGCATACCGTCCGCCTCGGGCACCATGGTCCTGAACTTCCAGCAGCTGAAGGTGGTGCCGCCTACCCCGGCGCGCACCTGCTTGAAGAAGATCGGGCCCTTGCTCGTCCATCGGATACTGGCGGCGATGACGACCAGCGGGATCGCCAATAGGATCAACAGCAGGGTCGAACCCACGAGGTCGATGACCCTTTTGACTACTTTCGCCGGTCCTGAGAACCGCGGCATTTCGACCCGGACCAACGCGAGGCCCTGAATTGGCTCAATCGAGAGCCGAGGGCCGGCGATCTGGGCGATTGCCGGGCTGACCAGCAAAGACAACTCGGTGTCCTCCATCGCCCAACCGAGTCGCCGGGGCCACGTTGGATCAGCATGAAGTGCGGGCGCATAGACGAGGGTGTCGGCGTCAGCATCCGCGGCGGCTTTCACAACGACCAGCGGGTCCGGGTCGGGTGCATCGGTCAGGTCCCAATGGCCGACCTGCTCCATCAGCCCGCCGGAACCCTCGAATTTCTCCGCCAGCGCGGCCTCCTGGTGGTCGGCCGCCACCACGTAGACCCGGTGCAGGGCACCGCCTCGCTGGAGTCTGCGGTACAGCATCTTGCGCATCAGTACCCGGCCCACAAAAAGGAATACGGTTCCGGTGAGCGCCACGTAGATCAGATAGCGGCGGCCGTAGTTCGTGTTGGTGACGTAGGCGCCGGTTGCGGTGAGGCAGGCGGCCCAGACGCTGGCCAGCAATACCCGCCGGTACTCCTCGGGCCCCTCCCCCAGCAGGGTGGTCGCGCGGGTCTGGAACTGCCAGAGCATCAGCGGCCAAAGAATGCCCAGGGCGACGATCATGTAGGTCCGCGAAGGCGCACTCTCTGGGCCCGTGTAGCCCCAGCCGAGCAGTATCCCCAGCAGAATCGCCGCCGCGATCGCCACGATATCGGCGACCACCACATTGCGGGAGTGCTTGCGCTCCTCCAACGCGACCCGGGCACGACCGACGAGGGCGTGCGCCCTGCTGTTGATCGTCAAGCGCTGCCTACCCGGGTCACGCCCGCGATTCTATCGCTGCGTACTGCCTCACCCGGCTACGCGTCCTCAGCGCGCCGCCGCCGTCGTGCTTGGGCCGTCGGCGCCACATTCAGCCACATCCGGCTGAAGATGCGGGGAAGCGCCGACTCAACCCGAGGCGGCGGGAGCCGACGACGAGCTGACTGCCGCCCTGCCATGCTGCCGCAACATCACCGACGAGGCCAGCACCGCCACGGTGACCACCACGCCGGACCGGACCGGGATGGACAGGGTCGCCTCCTGGCCACCCAGGACGCAGAACATCACGAACACGATGAGCGCCCACTGCCAGTCCCACCGCGGGGTTCGGACCGCAATTATCGCCATCACCGCGACGGCAGCGCTCAACGCCGCCAGTCCGACCAGCCCCGACTGGCCGCCGGCCTGCATCACAAGATTGTGCGCATTCACCGGGTACCACTCAAGTCCCGGATAGGAGGTCCAATACGCGGTCGAGAAGAACCCCGGCCCGTTGCCGAGCAGCGGCGCATTGGCGAACTCCTGGGTGGCGTACTGCCAGGCCAGGCTCCGGCCGTTGAAGTCGTAGTCGGAGACCCGGGCGACGACGACTGGCGCCACGATCATCGCCACCGCCCCAAGAGCCGCGACCAGACTCAGCCAACTGGTCCCGCGACGGCGGAGCGGTAGAGAGGCGACCACGAGGCCGGCGACTGTGGCAACGGCGGAGGTGCGACTCTGCGACCAGGTCAGCGCCGCAGCGGCCGGCAGTCCCACCGCCAGCGCGATCCCCCATGCTCGGCGCCGATCGGAACGGACGTCGGTCAGCACCTGCCGGTACGCCAGCACCAGCGCGAGTCCGGCGAACAGCCCCATCGTGTTGGGATGGGGCATCACCCCGCGCAGCTGTCCGATCCCGAAGGCATCCCGGTCGTGACCGGGAACCGCGAACAGCCCGTACCCGACGACATCCAAGAGCGCTGCGCAACCGGCCGCCAGACCCGCCCACACCACCGCCGCCAGAACGCCGAGGACCGACCACCGCACCAGCCACGGGGGGACCACCGCGGCCGCCCAGGCCGCCACTGCGATGGCGACGCCGAATACCAGTTGTCCCACATCGATCGGCAGGCCGCGAACCAGGCCAACTAACTGCGGGCAAGCCACTGCGAACCCGACCAGGCTTCCGAGCCAGACCACCAGCACCGGCGGGCGACCGGTGACCAGCAGATAGACCCCTACGGCCACACTGGCCAGCAGCACCCCTACGAACGCCACCGTGGGCAGGTCCAACCGACCCATCAGAAACGCGAAGGCCAGGAAGCCCAGGGCCAGCCACACCCGCGGGGCACGCAGGTCGGTCGGCATGTCGGGAGTCTACGGACCGCGCCCACGACAGCCGGTCATCAACCCGGATTGAGGGTCAACCTTCGGACCGCCACCGCGTCAACGCCCTGCGGCGATGACGGCCACGGGATGGTCTCCCCCTGTCGCCAGAGCGGATTCTGGTTGTTGTAGTTCCTGTTGAAGGTGTGCCCCGAGGCCCCAGTCAGGTTGATGTACTGGGAGCTGTCCAGGTCGGCCATGTTGACGACCATCCGCATCGACGGCACCCAGTTCACGGCGAAATCGTCCCCGGTGTAATCCCAGCCGGTGGCATTCACTGCACTGCCAGCACCGGCGACGTCAAACGGTCCCCGATTGAACAGCCACTCGATCGGGGCGATACCGGACTTGCCCAGGGTCAGGTTCTGGATGGTCAACTGATGAAGCGCGCCCCACCGCCACTTCTCCGGGTCGTTGCCCAGTAGGCCCCGCACCAGCACGTCGGCCTCATTCAGGGATTCGGTCAGTACCGCGTCTCGACCCTTGGCTCCGTCGGAGGTCTGCCACCAGGCGTTGTCCGGGTCCTGCAGCAGGTTGCGGACCACCTCGAACCAGCGATCGCCCGAATTCGCCCCCTCACCGGCGGGCAACCGATCACCGAACATGTTCTTCAGCAGCGACTTCCACACCGCATTGAAGTAGGCGGCGGGGGCAGAGTACATCGACTGCTGCAGATCCCAGCCCTGGAACAGGGCGCGAGACTGGGCTGCCTGACTGGATACCGGCAGACTGCCGAGGTAGGGCAGCAGGTAGTCGGCGGCCTGACTCCAGGCATCCAGCTGGATGCTGCCCATGTCCTGCGGCGAGATCTTGCCGCCGTTGGCCAGTTTGCCCGTGATCAGGTCCATAATCCGCTGACTGCGAGCACCGTAGGCAGTGTCGTGCGACAGGAAGTACTGGTACTGCGGCCCGATCACCGCCTGGTTGGCGGTCGCGATCCAGCCGGATTCGGGATTCTTGACCGCGGGCAGGGCCTCAAACGGGATGTAGCCGGTCCAGTCATAGTCACTGGTCCACCCCGGCACCGGATAGCGGCCGTCGTACCCCTTCCGGATCGGGATCTCGCCCGGCGTCTGGTAGGCGATATTGCCCTCGCTGTCGGCGAACACCAGGTTTTGGGCGGGCACCACGAACACGTCAGCCGCCCGGCGGAACTCCTCGTAGGTACGCGCCTTGTTGAGCAGCGTGATGGCATCAAAGGTGGTGCCCGGGTTGAGGGCGGTCCAGCGCATGGCGACGGCGTAGCCGTCCCCGCGGGGCTCCTTGGCCAGCGCGGGATCCTGGCCGGGGGCGGGAACCGGCGCCGAAACCGCTGTCGCCTCGGCTTCGTCATAGACATCGCTCATGATCGGACCATGACGAGACTCGCGGACCTTCAGCGGCACGTCGGCTCCGCCCGCCACCTTGATGACGGTGTTGAGGATCCGCAGCGGTTCCGGCTTGCCGTCGTAGATTGCGGTGTCGCCTCGCAGCTTCTCCAGGTATTGATCCACCACGTCAGGGCCGGTGTTCGTGATACCCCACGCGATGTCCTGGTTGTGGCCGCTGAACACCCCTGGCATACCGCCGAAGGTGAAGCCGGTGACGTCGTACGGGCAACTGTCCGAAAGTTTCACGCAGTGCAACCCCATCTGGTACCAGATGCTCGGCATCATCGGCGCCAGGTGCGGGTCGTTGGCGAGCAATGCCTTGCCGGTCGTGGTGTTTTGGCCGGACACCACCCAGTTGTTCGAGCCGATTTCGGCGCCTGACTTGCCCAGCACAGTCTCCAACTGCCGATAGGCGGCGTTGACGGCCGTGAAGGCGGCCGTGACCGCGGGGCCGCGCGGTAGCGCAGCGGCCTGCGCGGCCACCGTCGTCGGGCCGGCATTCTGATCGAACTTGCCGTTGACCACCTCGCCGGCCATCACGATTGGCTTGTGTCGGTCGAAGGGGTAGGCCGGGTACAGCACCTCGGTCTGCGGGAAGCCGAACTTCTCCGAGATCAACGCCCTGGAGGTTTCGTCGCTGTCGTTGCCGCGGAGGTCGTACGCCAATGCCTTCAGCCAGGCCAACGAGTCAATCGGGTCCCATTGCTCCACCACGTAGTCCGGGTTGGTCAGGCCGAGAACCACGTACTCGAAGCTCAGCTTCGCCCCGCCCGGTCGCTCGCCAAGATAGGCGTTGACACCGCGTGTGTAAGCCTCCAGATTCGCGCGCGACTCCGGCAGCAGATTGGGGAACTCCCGCTCCGCGACCCGGCGCCACCCCATGGTCCGCAGCACCTTGTCAGTCTTGACCTGGCCCTCGCCGAACATCTCCGACAGACGGCCGGAGGTGATGTGCCGACGGAAGTCCATCTCCCAGAAACGATCCTGGCTATGGACGAATCCCTGCGCGAAGTAGAGGTCGGCCGAGGTCTCCGCGTAGATCTGCGGCACGCCCCAGTTGTCGCGCACGACCTGAACGGGGGATGCCAGACCGGGCACGGAGAGAGCCCCGCCGGTCTGGGGGAAAGATGCCCGCACCTGCAGCACCAGCCAGGTGGTGACACCCACCACCAGCAACAGCATGACGATGCCGATGACTCCGAGGACTTTCCCGGCTGTGCGCATAGCTGAACGCTAACCGTCCAAGGATGCGCTATGCGTCACGACGGGTGAACAGGATCCAGCCCCCAATCAATGCTGCCAATATCCACGCGAGGAACACCCCTGCCCCTTGCCACATGTCCTGCTCACCTTGGACAAATATTGATCCCGAGTTGATCGGGAGCACCTTCGGCAACCATTCGAACCTACTGCCCAGAAAGCCAAGCAGTACCGACTCGACAATGACAGCCCAGACAATCGGAATGATGATGGCAATTGCTTGGTTTCGGGTGATCACCGCCAGGGCAAAGGCGAACAGGCAGTAGCCAACGGCGAAGGCCAGCGCGCGACCCATACTCAGTCCGAGCACGGTCCAATCGGGTATCGGTCCGACGCTGTTACGGAAGACTTGGGTTGCGGCGAGGACGAGCGCCATGGCCAACACCAGGAAGGCCACTATGTAGCCGACCACCACCAGCAACTTGGCGAGGAATACCGGTGTACGGCGCGGGAATGCCGTCAGGGTCTGACGGATCAGACCGAAGCGATATTCGCCGCCGAACGCGATCGCGGCGAGGGTGACCAGCGGCACCAACGTGAGGATCAGGACGCTGCCGGAGAAGACCGCGGACATGACCTGGTCCCCGGTCGCGTCACCGAGATCCTGCCCAGTCTCCGGGTCGATGTTGCCTGCGGCGATCACAAGAGCGGTCACACCGGCCGTGAGCAGTAACGTCAGGATCAGGATGACCCAGGTCGATCGGATGGTACGAATGCGACGACGCTCATACTTCACGACGGCCATCAGCGGTCTCCTTCTTCGCTCGGGCGCGGCGTCGGCTTGGGCGGCGGAGGCGGCGGGGAGGCAACCGGCGGAGGCGGAGGCAACGGCACCTGCGGGGTGGTCGGCTGTCCATACTCCTGTGGGTAGGCGGGGATGTCACCGTCGGGCATGATCGGGGCCGGGAATCCCACTGGCGGCGGACCCACGGGTGGGTTCGTCAGCGTCGTTTCAGTCGCTGCCTCGCCGGCCGATTCCGTCACTGCGGGGAAGACCGCGGTGTCGCCGAACATCGTCGCAGCCGGACCAGACCCCACGTCCGACGGTCCGGACTCCGAAGGCCGTTGCGGCCTTGGGGCAGTCGGCGTTACCGGATCAGGGGTGTTGGCTTCTTCCAACGACTTGGCCACCGGCGTCGACTCTCCGGCTACAACTTCCGGGGGCGCTGCAGCGGCTTGCGAGTCGGAAACCGCCGCAGCTGGGCCGGGAAATGCTGTCGGCGGCTGAAAGAATTCGCCCACTGACGCAGTCGAGACCACTCCACCAAGGGCATACTCCTGTGCATCCCCGGTCATTTCCAGGAACGCCTGCTCCAAGCTGGCCGTGCGGCGGGTCAACTCCCAGAGCCTGGCCCCCTGGCTAAAGGCCAAGTCCCCAACTTGGGCCGTGTCTACGCCGACCACCGAAATGGTCTCGTCGGTTTCGCGCACCGCTGTGAGCCCCTGCTCGGTCAATGCAGTCAGCAGCAGGTCGACATCAGGCGAACGCACCAGCACATCGTTGCGGGTACTCCGCGCGACGAAATCCGCCATCGGCTCATCTGCCACCAGCCGGCCTTTGGCGATGACGACCACATGTTCGGCCATCACCTGCATTTCGTTGAGTAGATGACTGGAGACGAACACGTGGTTGCCTTGGCCGGCGTAGAAGCGGAGAAAGTCACGCATCCACTGGATCGACTGCGGATCGAGACCGTTGGCAGGTTCATCAAGTAGCAGCACCCTGGGCTCGGCCAGGATTGCCGACGCCAATCCGAGCCGCTGGCCCATCCCCATGCTGAATCCCTTGGGACGCTTCTTGGCGACACTGGCCAGCCCCATCAGGTCGATAACCTCGTCGACGCGTTTGTTCGACACGCCGCTGGCCGCGGCCAGCATCCGCAGGTGGTTCCGCGCCGTTCGCGACGGGTGGAACGACTTCACGTCCAGGTGGGCCCCGACGACTCGTGCTGGCTCCGACACATCCTTCAGGTCCACGCCATCCCACAGCGTCCGGCCGGAACCATGGTCCAGCTCGAGCATCAACCTCATCGTGGTCGACTTGCCCGAACCGTTCGGGCCGAGAAAGCCGGTGACGACACCGGGGTCCACCGTGAATGTGAGGTTGTCCACCGCGCGGACCTTGCCGTACGACTTGCCCAGGTTGACCGCCTGAACCGCCATTGGACCTCCATTCAGATTGCTGACCTGGCAATTCCCGCAACCGGCCATCGCCAGCACCACAACACCACTGAAACATCCACAGTAGGCCGGACCTGGACGGGCTGACCGCAGGCGCGCCATGCGTACCCGCTGAGGAGCGGCCTTGGGTCGAGTCCCGGCGCCGCTCATGCCCGACGCTAACCTTCGGGCATGCCCACGTACGAGTATGCCTGCCGTAGCTGCGGCCACCGGTTCGATCAGGTGCAATCGATCCATGATGATGCACTCAGCGTCTGCCCGGAATGCGGTGGCGACCTGCGCAAGGTGATGAGCCCGGTCGGAATCCACTTCAAAGGCTCCGGTTTCTATCGCAACGACAGTCGAAAGGCCAAGTCCGGGACGGCCGCCAAGACCGCCTCGCCGACCGGCGACTCGGCCTCATCCGGCGAGTCCGGATCCGGCGAGGGGACGCCGGGGTCCAACAAGGGCGAAGGCGAGGGCAAGTCGGCCGGTTCTGCCGGCCCCGCTGCCGACAAGCCGGCCGCCACCAACCAGGGCGGAACCAAAGACTCCGGGCCAGTAGCAGGCGGCGCGGCCAAGAAGTCAGCTGGCGCACCCTCCGGTGGCTCGGCGCCGAAGAGCAATGCGCCGAAACGCTGACCCAACCCCCTGTGGACGACGGCGGCCGGGTTCGCGGTAGCTGCACCTAGGCTGGGTGGCGGCGAGAGGGGGCGTCCATGTCGCGCGGTCGACCAGTTACTGCACGGTCCTCGTTCGGGTCGACGTTGGCCAGGCAGGTCGCTCGACACCGGCGTTCGTTGGCCTTCCTGCTGGCATTCGTCGGTGTGCTCGTGGGGCTCTCTGCCATCCGCCCCGAGCGACCCAGCTGGCCTGCCCTGATCGTCGGCGCCGACCTACCCGCGGGCCACGTGCTGGTCAGCGCGGATCTCCGCACCGTCGAACTCGACCCGGAGGCCCGACCGGCCACCGCAGTGACAGCAGCGGACGATGTCCTCGGCCGGGCCCTGGCCGGACCGATGAGCGCAGGGGAGATGCTGCTAAACAACCGGGTGGTTGGACCGGGACTGTTGGGTCCCGACTCCGAAGGTCAGGTGGCAATGCCGGTACGGATCGAAGATGCCGCGGAGGTGTCCTTCCTGCGTCCGGGCGACCGAGTCGACGTGCTGGCGGCCGATCGAGGCGGCGCCACCGGCGAGTCGCCGGAGACGGCCGCCGTCACTGTGGCCCGCCGCGCAAGGGTGCTCGCCGTGCCCGGTCGGCCAGGGGAGGATCAGCGCGGTGGACCCCTCGGCGGCGGTAGCCAGGGCAATGGCGTCGGATCCGTGCTGGTGGTCGCCGTGCCGACCAGGATCGCAGCGATTATGGCCGGGGCCGCTGCTCGATCGCGACTGTCCGTCGTCCTCAACAGCGGCTAGCCGTGATGGGGCGGCAGATTCGCCAACAGCTCCTGATCCCGATTCCCCATTCCGGAACGGGGACGCTCATCACTGGTTGTTTCGGGAAGCAGCTCCGCGTCACTCAACGCCGCCTGCAACCGTCGACGGGCCGCCAGTCGGGCCTCTTGCTGCGCCGCATCGGCGACAACGGTGGGCGGATCGGCGTCGGCCATTTCGCCACTGCTGCCGCCCTGCCCTGACTGCGCGCCCTCAACGCCTGACACCGCGACATACCTCCACTGGTTCAGATCCGGCACGTGCCGTGCCAAAGCCGTGGGGTTCAATAGTCCCATGGCCGGACGCATCATTCTCTTCGGTGCCACCGGGTACACCGGGCGGCTCACCGCCGAGGCACTCGCCAACCGGTCGGCTGAGCGCGTGGTGTTGGCCGGACGCAACCAGCCAGCGCTGGCGGCACTCGCCGGCGAACTGGAGGAAGCCCACGACTGGGGTTGCGATATCGCCGTGGCAGATGCCACCGACACCATGGCAGTGATGGATCTGATCGGTTCGCCGGACGACGTCATGATCAGCACCGTCGGCCCGTACACGCGATACGGACGTCCGGCCTTGGAGGCGGCCACCGCCGCCGGTGCCATCTACCTGGACTGCTCGGGTGAACCCCCGTTCATCCGTCGCGTGTTCGACTACTACGGCCCACGGGCCTCGCGGACCGGCGCCTCACTGCTGACCGGCTTCGGCTACGACTATGTGCCCGGCAACCTTGCTGGGCTGCTTGCCCTGCGCAAGGCAGAGCAGGCGGGCTTCGTCCCTGATCGAATTGACATCGGCTACTTCCTGCGGCTCAGGGGTCAGACGCCGACCTTCAGCAGCGGCACGTTGGCCAGTTCCCTGGCCGTGCTCGCCGAGCCCAGTTTCGCCTTCCGTGATGGAGCGGTCGCCGCCGAGCGGCCTGGGCGGGAGGTGCGAAGCTTCTCGGTCGAGGGTCGTCGCCGCGACGGCCTTTCAATGGGCGGGACTGAGCACTACACCTTGCCCCGAATCGATCCGAGGCTCACCCAAGTCCGAGTATTCCTTGGCTGGGCGGGAAGCCGCACCAGACGGTTCGCCAGTGCGGGCCGGGTCATCGACCCGGTGACGCGCATTCCGATGGTCCGACCGGCGGTGCGTCGGTTGGCCGCCACCTTCGCACCCGGTTCACATGGCGGCCCCTCGGCCGTCGACCGGTCACGGGCACTCACGGCAGTTGTCGCGGAGGCGTTCCGCGGGGATGCGAAGGTGGCCTCGATCACTGTGCTGGGACCGAATCCATACGAGTTGACGGCCGACCTGCTGGCGTGGGGAGCAGACGAGGCGCTGCACGCCGGCCTCGGGAGTGGATCCTCGCGTCGCACCGGAGCGCTCGGTCCGGCCGACGCTTTCGGCGAACCAGGTTTCATCGAAGGCGCCCGAATGCTGGGTCTGGCAGCCACCGACTGAACCGCAGAGCGAACCGAAATCCTCACCCGTCAACTGGAGCCCCCGATGACCTACATCGCTATCAATGTGTTGACCGTGCCTGACGGTGCCGGCGAAACGCTGGAGCAGCGCTTCGCGGCGCGCAAGGGGTCGGTGGACACGGCCCCGGGGTTTCTCTCGTTCGAACTCCTTCGGCCCTTATCCGGAACCCCCGACTACTTGGTCCTGACGCGTTGGCGGAGTCAGCCGGACTTCGAGGCCTGGACGGCGTCCCAGTCCTTCAAGCACGGTCACGCGACCGCAGCCGGACGGGAGCCGAAGCAGTCGCCGGCGGCGACCGGATCGACCATCTGGTCGTTCGAAGTGGCCCAGGAGTCTTGGGCCACTCACCCCACCGACTAGCCCCGACCACTGCTCGACCTGACGACAAGTTCCTCCCGAAAGCTGGCAGCGAGTCAGCGTCACTGGGTCGGCGGGTGCTGCTGCCGATACCGTTTCGTGCCCGGTGCCGACCAACTCCCCAGGATCGCCATCACGATCCCGGACACCGTCATCACTGAGAAGCCGAACTTGGGTGACGCGAGCAGCAATGCCCACACCAGAGCCCACCAGACTCCGAGCCGGAGCGTCCACCACAGCGGCTGCCGGGGCAACTGACCGTCACTTACCCGGGGATCGTTGGCGACCACGAAGATGATCAGACCCAGCATCACCGATGTCAAGATCATGATGGCGCAGTAGATTTGGGCGCCCAGGATCGGCGTCACGTTGCCGGACTCGTTCAACGCAATGGTGCCGAACGGGATCAGGACGATACCAAACAACCAGCCCATGTTCAGCCAGAGCAACAGCGAGGTGGCGACCCGGGCGGTACCCCAGATCTTGTGATGGACGACCCAGAAGATCGCGATCACGAAGAAGCCCAACAGGAAGGCGCCAAGTTGCGCACCGTTCTCATCCCAGAACTTGCCCCAGCCTCCGGTCTGGTCCACTTTGATGTCCAACAGCGGCAGGACCAACGCCGTCAGGGCAACCGCCACCACCGCATCCGTGAAGGGCGCAATTCGACCGAAGTCGCGGGTCACCTTGGATCTTGTGAGTCTGGACACGTGTGAGATTCTGACATCGCCAGGTCACCATCCTCGGCAGGCTGGCGCCGGCGTCAGTTGGGGTCGCCGATCCGATCGGGCGGGGCGGCGCCGATTTCGGCGCCCTCATCGGCAGCCCACGTTGGGTGATTTTGCCGGGCCCACTGAACAGTGACCCGGCCGGACCGCATACCGCGGCGGGCCTCTGGATCTCCGAAGGCCCGCCAGAGATGGCCGATCACCACCACTGTCACGGCGAGGGCCAACCAGTCGTGCACGAAGGTCGCACCCGACCGTGTCGAATCCGCCCAGACCCGAGATGTCGCCAACACCACACCGGTGCCGAACATCACGAGGGTGGCGCCGAGGGTGAAGGACGCGTTGAGCTTCTGGCCCGCGTTGAACTTGCCCACAGGGTAGGCAGCGTCGGGTGCCAGGAGGCCGTCGTCGCGCAGTTCCTGGAGCCGCTGCTGCCGCTTGGCTGGACGCAACCAGGACCAGTCAAACGGCGAGAACCTGTTGAGCCGACGGACATCTGCCCGGAACCCGGCGGAGGCGACCAACCCGACAATCAGCGGCACCGGCGACGCCAGACCGGCCACCAGATGCACCGTCCGAACCAGGTCACGTCGACCGATCAGCAGCGCGATCTCGGGGATGTACAGCATCGCCGCTGTCACCAGGCAGATCCCCATCAGCACGCCGAAGCTGCGGTGGATCCATCGCTCCGGACGGTCGAACCGGAGCAGGGTGGCCGCCATGGCGGCGTTGCCTCCGGCCTGCGGCCCGTCAGACGGTGGGCGCATCGTCACGGCCGTTCGACTTGCCCACCCAGGCGTCGGCGTCGTAGCCGCGGACTTCCCAGTAGCCGGGCTGCACGGTGGATGTCGCCTCGATTCCGCCCAACCACTTCAGCGATTTGTACCCGTACATCGGCGCGACGAAGAGGCGCACCGGGCCACCGTGGTCGTTGCTGACCGGCCCGCCCAACATCGAGCTGGCCACCAGCACGTCAGGCCGCATCGCCTGCTCCATGGTGAGGGACTCGGTGTAGACGCCATCGAAAGACGTGAACCGGACAGCGCGCGCAGTCGGGGACACCTGCGCGAGGCGAAGCAGGTCTGACAACAGCACCCCGGACCAGGCCACATCGTTGACCCGCCAGCCGGTGACGCATTGGAAATCGTGGGTGATCCCCGTTTGCGGCATGGCGGCAAGGTCCGCGAAGCTGATGTCGAGCTTGTTCGCCACCAACCCGTTCACGGTGAGCCGGTAGTCCGCCGGCGACACCTCGGGATCCTTGCCGACCACCGAGTAGTAGCGGAAACCGCCGGTGGCCGGCAACAGCCCGGACAACCCCGTGGGATCGTTCTCCCCGATCTTCGCGATCACGGACGAGACGGGTCCACCCACCGCCACCCCGAGCGCGCCCAGCCCGAGCATTCCCAGCACGACTCTGCGGCCCACCGGTTTCCCCGCGGGCTCCCGATTAGGCTCGTCCATCCCCATAGGGCACCACAGAATCCGACATCGAGCCAGCGGTCGACGCTGACGCCGCCTACCTGTGACTCCCGCCTCAGCCGATATCGCTGCTCACGCGTCGATCACGATCGGGATGATCACCGGGTTGCGTCGGTACTTCTTGAAGGCCCAGCGGCTGACCGTCCGGTAGATCAGTTGCTCGAGTTGATGCTGTTCGCCGATACCTT
>JAUPKM010000155.1 GCA_030837445.1 Actinomycetota bacterium | reverse complement strand
GCGGGAGTTCCTGGTAGCACGTCCCGCAGTCGTTGCAGAGCGACTCCTGGGCTGGGTCGATGGAGATCGGGGCGCCGCCGCCCGACCCGTTGGCAGCGGCGGCGGGGTTCGAGCCGCCAGCCCCACCGGTGGCCACGCTTCCCACCCCAGGCGCCGCAGCAGCGCCCGCGGCGAAACCGGTGGCTCCGATGCCACCCACCCCGACTGGGGCCTGGCTCGAGCTAGCGAGATCGGACATCGCCCGGGCAATCTCGTCCAACGACGTCTCGCGAGCGGTCGCGGCCTCGTCGTATTGGTGTCGCAAGGCCTCGATATCGGCGTGGTGAAGTGCGGTCAACTGCGCTTCGTGAACCCCCGACAGATATTGCAGCGTCTGCCAGTAGACGCGCCGATCCTCGACCAGTGCCACGATCGACGCTGAGCAGGCAACTCTGATCAGCCGTCGGTCCTGATCGGTCGCGTGGATCACCGGCAAGTGGGCCGAACGTCGATCCATCGGGAGTTCAACGAACTCGTCGATCGGTAATGCGAGGTCCTCCTCGCCGGGCAGCAGTCGCCGGAACTGCTTCTTGAACCGTACCTCGCCCAGGGCGAATTCGGCAGGCGTGAGGGCAGTGCTGAGCAACTGCAAGTGGCCCTCATCATCGAGGTACTCCAACGTGCTGGTGGTCCACGGCTTGTCCGGATCCGGGTTGCCCGCCAGCGAGAACCGCTCGTGCAGCGTGGACCCGCGCTTCGGATCGTGCACAAAGATGGGGTGCATCCGGCTCTCGACCGCCAACCGGGCGCGGGCATTTGAGGAGGCCTCTGGGATGCCGTGCTCGGAGCCGCATGGTGTGTAGACGTTCATCACCGCCGGCGCCGCCTGGTAGCTCAGGAATTCCACGGTTGCGGCCAGGAACTGACCGTGGATCGCAGTGCTGGTCGCGCAGACGTACACGTGCGGGTGGAACGAGGCCAGCAGGGCCAGTTCCTTCCTACTCTCGTGCTTTCCCCGGTGGGCGCCTCCGAACCGCGCCAGGTCGGAATCCTGGCCCGTGAAACTCGCAGTGGACGCCTGGCCACCGGTGTTCGAATAGGCGCCGGAATCCAGCACCAGCATTTTGATCGGAGTGTCACTGGCGAGCACCCGCGACATCGCACCGAACCCGATGTCGTAGTTGGCCCCGTCCCCACCGATGGTCAGCACAGTGGGCAGAAGTGCGAGTTCGTCAGCGGTGAACCCCTCCCACGAGAGTCGGGACAAGTCAGAGTCATCGCAGGTCGGGTCGTAGCTGTCCGACAGTTCCAAGGCCGCGCTTCGCAGTGCTCGCACCTCCGGCGCAGTCTGCGCGCAGATCCCCTCGAAGATGCCCTTCGCCAACGGGGCACTGTCCTGGAACAGGCTGTTGACCCACGGGTCCTGGTAGGAGTTGTACGGCATGGTGGAGGCGTAGACACTGCTACAACCGGTGGCGTTGGCGACGATCATGGGAGCCGGCCCATCGCCGGTGGGCCCGCCCTCGTAGCTGTAGAGCCGCCGTTGCAGGATGTCCACCAGCGCCTGAATCCGATCCCGTCGGTCGACCTCTCCCGGGTCGAGTACGGCAAGCTTCGCCTCCAGCGCCGGCACGATCTCGGCAAGTTCCCGTCGGTGTCGGCTGCTGCGCTCGTCGCCCAGGGCATGCCCTGCGGCCATCACCAACCTGATGGCAGTGACTTCACCGCAGCCGCGGCAGGCGCCGTGGCCGCCGGTGGTCGAGTAGTAGTTGTCGCGGTCCAGCAGCAGCCGCTTGAGGTCGCCGTCGGTGCTCGTCGAACCCTCCCGGAACCTGGCGGGCGTGTTGGGCAGTCCGGTCATGAACTCGAACCTGTCCATCAATGTCGACAGCACCGCATCGTGCTGAACCTCTGGTGTCAACGACCCTGGTCCGCAGACCTCGATGCACTCCAGGCAGCCGGTGCACTTCCACGGATCGATAGTGGCGGCGAATAGTCCGCCGGAGCCCGCGACCGACGCCTCCATCGCGTCGAAGAACGGTCGGGTGCGAGCCACCGGGTACGTCGCCAGTTCAGCGATCAGTTTTTCGAAATTGCGCTGCAAGGTGGGCTGGTCGATATCCAGACTGGCTACCGCTTCAGCGACCAACTCATGAAATGGTCGGGCGGCCTTGTCTCGACGGTAGGCCTCTCGCACCTGCTCAGCCAAGGCATACACGTGCACCCGGAGCGACTCCTGTTGGGCGGCGGGGACGTCGATACGGGTGATTCCCGTCAGGAGTAGATCGGTCAGTTCATGGACCGTGTTGGGAATGGCCGCATCTGGACAGGCCAGGGCGCACTCCATGCATCCCGTGCAGGTGCTGAAGTCGAAGTCGGGCACCGTTCGACGAAAGAGCCCCTTGTCCTTTCCGGCCGCCGTGCCGGCGGGCATGAACAATCCGATCCCGGGCATCACCGGTGCTTCGCTGATTGTTCCCTCCCGGAAGGGGCGGGCCATGATGTCCTCGTAGTAGCCCGGATCGAACAACCCGGCAGTGCCGGCCGCCGTCTCGCACATCGCCGCCGACAGCGACACGGTTGCGTGGGCGAGGACTGGAGCATCGTCGTCCATTGCGCGGAACTCCGGTGCGTCATAGTCGACCGAGACGGTGGCCGCCATGCCATCGCGGATAACGGACATATTGCCTTCGATGACGGCGCCTCCCTTGGCGCCGAACTTCTTCGCGATTTGTCTGCGGACCTTGTCCGCGATGGCTGCCTCCGTGGCGCCCTGGGTCACTCGGTCAACGTGGCCGACGACCGCGCCGATGAAGGCGATGCCCATCATCCGGGTTTCCAGTTCGGGTGTGGGTGCATGCCGTTTGGCGACCTCGAAGGCGTCCACCAGCATGAAGTTGATGTTGTGGTCTCTGATGGTTCGCCGCGCGTGCCGTGGCAGTTCCCGCCAGACGTCCAACGGGGCCAGGTCGGATTGCAGGATGAAGGTTCCACCGGTCACCAGACCCTTGAGCGGATTGGCGTGGATGAATGCCCGATGATCGGGCGAGACCACGACCTCGACGTCCTCCAGTTCGGCGTTGGTGATGAGGACTGGCTCCGGGCTGAGCGTGATGTAGTAGTTGGTCGGCGCGCCACTTTTCTCCGAGCCGTACTTGGGTGCGGACTTGGAGTGCATGTCAAGTACACCGGCGAGGATGTCGGTGAGAAGCTTGCCGGTCGCGATCGTGCCGTAGCCGCCGACGGAGTGGAATCGGATGCGCAACGCCTCCGATGGCAGGAGCACCGGGTTCGGTTCAGTGGCCAGCGCCATGAACTCGGTCTCGGGGTAGGCCGCGCGAAGTCGCTGTTGGAGTTCGCCGCCCTGCTTCGATGGGTCCTTCTCGAAGAACTGGGACCCGAGATAGATCAGCGGCGCTGACCCTCCCGCCGCCAGTTGGCGGTAGGCCGCGACGATGTGGCGTGGTTGTACGTCGTGACCTCCCAGGCCAAAAATCGCCGTGGTCAGCCTTGGGACAGACGGCAACGCCGGGATACCGTCGTACTGGTGCCCGTCGGCATTCGCGCGGGCCTTGAACAGGGCTTCGGTGACCAGACTGGTGAGCGCGGTTTGATCGGAGCGCTCCAGCACCGCCACCGCCGTTGCGCCGGCGAGCGCAGCCACGACCTCGGCCTCCGGGAATGGCTGCAGCAGCTTGACCGAGACCACGCCGACTCGCAGGCCTGATTGTCGAAGCACGGGTAGTACGGCCCGCACGTCGTCGGTGATTGAACCCAAACCGACCATGATGTAGTCGGCGTCGTCGCAACCGTAGGTGTGAATCGGCGAGTAGTCGCGACCTGTCAGTGCCGAGAACTCCGCCATCGCCTGACGCGTCAGAGCCGGAACTGCGGCGGCGAAGTGAGTTCGATGGTCCGCGGCCCCGGCCTGGAAGTCCGGTTGATTCTGAACCGGACCAGTCAAGCCGGGATTCTCAACGTCCACTAGCGCAGGGACCAGTTGGCGGGTACCGCGCTCCATCGAGTTGAGCCACTGCCGACGCCACTGGCCGTGAAGTTCCTGCGGAACCCACACCAACGTCGACTCGATTAGTTCGCCGGCATTGTCCTGCTCAATCGTCCCGTCAAAGGCGTCCAGCTGCGACCTCAACGCGGCCAGGTCGGCTGGTTCGAAGTCATCCCGGTGCCGATCCAAGTACTGCTGCAACTGGAATCGACGACCTCTGGCTCCGAACAGCATCTCCTGGGCCACGGTCGGCGCCTTGATGCGTCCGGCTGGGTCACCGAGGTACTCGCGCAGCAGTTCGGGCTCCGGCAGGAGCGCTTCACTGAGCATGTGGCTGGTGGCAAAACCGTCCATCGCGTTGGCGACTGGGATCAGCGACAACGACGAGGTCCGGTAGGCGATCGCGGCAAGGTCAGCTGCCTCCTGCGGGTTGGACCCGAACAGGATCGTGTAACCAGCCGACAGCAGCGCGTAGACATCATCGTGGCCCGCCATCACGTTGAGGGAGTGCTTCGACACCACCCGGGCGGCAACCTGAAGCACGAAACCGCCGATCTTCTTGCCGACGGTGACGTAGTGCGACTCCATCGCGTAGAGGATCCCTTGGGAGGAGGACGCGTTGGAAACGAACTGACCGCCAGTCAGGGCGGCCCCCAACGCGCCGCTCTGGGCCGAGTGCTCACCCTCCGGTTCGAAGAAGAACGGATGGCGGCCCCAGACGTTGAGGCCGCCTTCGGCCCGCGCCGCTTCGAACAACTCCGAGATCTCGGTGGAGGGCGTGATGGGGTAGCCGATCACGCCGCCGCACACCTGCGCCATCACATGGGCCACTGCGCCGTTACCGTGAATCACCGCGGGAATCCCCGGGTACTTGGGCACGGCAGCGAGGGGTGCATCGAGGTCGGCCACGATTTCGTCGTTCAGATGGCTTACGTTGGGCACCTCTCCAGTATGGACCTACGACATGCCCGGCGCGACGTTCCTCGGGTCGATATCCGCAGGGCGCAACTGGCCAATGGCGGCGACCGCTGATGGGCTACAGTTTCGACGTCGGCAGTCGCCCGACAGAGTCCGTGTCGTTGAGCCGTATCGCCCGCCGCCACCACTTCACCGGACTCTGGACAGCAAGTCGCTGAATGGAGTCCCACGTGTCTGAATCATCCGCTTCAGGCGGACGATCCCGCGACTCCGGTGCGAAGAAGTCGGCCCGCCGGGCTCCGACCAAGGGCGGTACCGCCAGTCGTCGCACCGGCAGTTCCAACGGGTCCGCGGGCTCACGTGGCGGTGGCCGCCCGACCGGAGCCGGTAAGTCGACCGGAACGCGTAAGCCGACTGGTTCGGGTAAGCCACGCGCGGCGGGGAAACCGACCGGAGCCGGTAAGTCGACCGGGACGGCTAAACCGACTGGATCGGGGAAACCGCGCGCGGCGGGGAAACCGACTGAGTCGGGTCGCACGACGGCCTCGGACAGGCCCCGCCGGAGCTCGTCCGAGGCCCAGCGCACGGAAAGCAGATCCGGTTCAGCCGAGCGGCCTAGGACCTCGGATCGCTCACGGTCATCTGGTCGGCCCGGCGCCGCCGCGAAGCCTCGGTCGTCCGATCGGCCGACCGGGACCAGCAAGCCTCGGGCTTCGGAAGGTCGCGGCGGGGCTGGGAAGCCGACCGGGGCCAGCAAATCGGCCGGTGGGGGTCGACAGGGAACAGGCGCCCCGGTTCGCCGTGAGTCGGCATCGTCGACGAAGCCTGGGACAACACGACGTTCCGGTGACCGACCGTCGCGTCGCGACGTTGAACGTCCGCGCCGCGGGGACGGTGAGCGTTCACCGCGTCGGGACTCGCAGCGGCCAGGCCCCCGGGAACGGGCAGAGCCGCGGGATCGGGTGGCAGCTCGGTTTGACGATGAATTCCTGGCCGAGGTGCTGGCAGCCAAAGTGCTGCCGCGAGACGTGATTGCGGAGCTCTCCACGCTCAACGAACGTCTGGGACCGCAGGTGCAGTCCCACCTGAGCGCGGCGTACGTGCTGCTCAGTTCCGACCCGGATGAGGCGCTCCGGCATGCGTTGGAAGCGAGACGGATTGCCCCGCGACTCGCCATCGTCCGAGAGGCCTTGGGGATCGCCTACTACCACGCGGCACAGTATGGCGAGGCCATGAAGGAACTCCGGGCCGCTCGCCGAATAAGTGGCCGGGATGACTCCCTGCCACTTATCGCAGACTGCGAGCGCGCCCTCGGCCATCCCGCGAAAGCGTTGGAAATCGCTCGGGATGCGGTGGGACTGGACCCCGACACGCAGGTGGAGATGCGAATCGTCGCATCGGGAGCTCGGATGGACATGGGTCAGCCGGAAGCTGCAGCACTGACCTTGCAGACGAAGTTGTTGAGCAGCCGACGGGTCAGCGCGGCCTCGGCGAGAATCAAGTACGCCTACGCCGAGGCACTTCTTGCCTCCGGCCGGGAGGACGAGGCGGTTCTGTGGTTCGGGCGCGCGGCCGAGGCCGACGAGGATCAGGTGACCGACGCGGCGGACCGACTAGCCGAATTCGAAGGAGTCTCCTTCCTCAACGACCCGATCGACGGTGTGCCGTTGGACGACGGCGATGCCTGAGCTGGTCACCCCTGGGCGGAACACTGAGCCGGAAGTCACACTTGCGGGGCGACATGATGTCCTGCTGATGGATCTGGACGGGGTTGTCTATGCAGGTCCATCGGCCGTTCCACACGCGGTTGAGGTGCTGGTGGCCTGCCGCTCGGACGGGGTTCGGCTCGCGTTTGTGACCAACAACGCCAGCCGGACTCCGGGTCAGGTTGCTGAGCACCTTCAGGCATTGGGACTCCCGGCAGATGTGGCCGACGTCGTGACATCGGCGCAGGCAGGCGCTGGGATGTTGGCCAAGATCCTGCCGACCGGCTCTCGAGTGCTTGTTGCCGGTGGCGAGGGATTGGTCGAGGCGGTCACGGAGCGAGGTTTCGTGGTCACCCGAACTGCGGCGGATTCGCCGGCGGCGGTGATCCAGGGTTTCGATCCTGACATCGGATGGCGCCAACTGGCCGAAGCGACGTACGCGGTTCGGGCTGGAGCCCACTACATCGCGACAAACGCCGACCTCACCATCCCGACTGCGGCGGGTATCGCTCCTGGTAACGGGCTGTTGGTCGCGGCTGTCGCTCAGGCGGCGGGAGTTCGACCCCAGGTAGCAGGAAAGCCTGAGAGGCCGCTGATGATGGAGTCGATCGAGCGGACCGCCGGGCTGGCACCGCTGGTGGTCGGGGATCGGCTCGATACCGACATCCGCGGAGCGGGTAACGCAGGGTTGCCGAGCCTGCTGGTGTTCACCGGGGTCTCGGGCATCCCGGAGTTGCTGTCGGCTGACGGCCGGGACCGACCATCCCACCTCGGCGCGGATCTGCGGGCGCTGCGGGAACCACCGGTGATGACGGAAGTGACCACCACTGCGGACGGTGGGGTGGAGTCGACCCGGTGTCGGCACGCTGGATTCCAGTTGCTGGACGGTGAAGCAGTCGAGAATCTGTCGGTGTCAGCTGGTGCCGGGAGATGGATAGATCGAGTGCGTGCGCTGGCCGCACTGGTCTGGGAGGCGCGGGATCAGGGTCGCGCGTGCGGCTTCGAGTCGGCTCTTCGAGGGATCGAGGCAGACCGGTCGAAGGACCCCGACTAGTTGTTCGGCGGTGGTGGTGCCGCGGACTGAGTGCCGTCAGCCGAATTTGCGGAGCCTGAGCAGGTCCCGGAAGCTGGCATCGAGGTGAACTCGCCCGGTTGCCCACGCGTGTGGAAAGGACAGTCGCTTCTCGGTCAAGGCGATCAGGTCGTCGCTGGTCATCGTCAGCCGGACGTCCGCCTTTGGGCCGCCGGGCTCCACGGAATGGATGTCCACGAGTTCGCCCTCATGAAGTCGGCCGCGAAATTCGGCGTCGATATCCAACAGGCCCAGCGAGAGTGTGCGATCGGGGATGGTCTTCTTCCGGTGGGTCTGGTCGAAGCCGGAGAGTCGCTCCGCCAGCACCTCGATTGCCTGTTGACACTCGTCCATTGACGCCATGCCTGGTCGAACCTCCGTCGCAAGTAGACGACGACGCTATCGCATCCTGACGGTGCGGGGCTTTCCGGAACGAACGTTCGCTACATTGGGTGCCGCCAGCCGAATAGCCCGTGTCGTCCTATCGCACCGGGCCCGTAGAGAGGGTCACCAGTGATCGACGCAGTGAAGAGTTACTTGCAGATGGCCTCCGGTTTGGTCGAGGCCAGTGCGGCCAAGGCCATGGAGGCGGCCCAGGGTCTGGTGTCCTCGGGCCTCGAGTCGGGCACCAAGGCGCCCGAACAGATGGCCACCCAGGTCGCGACGATCGCGGAGGACCTGCTGGCACAGAGCCGCACCAATCGGGAGCTGCTGGTAGGGCTCGTGCGAACTGAGGTGGAGCGCGCCGTAGGCCGAATCGGATTCGTCCGCGAGGAGGAGTTGGCTGCGGTACGTGCACATGTCGACCGACTGGAGCGGGAGATCAATGAACGGCTGAGCCAGGTCGGCGACCTGCCCGGCGTCAGTTCCACCGTCGACGCAGTCGCGGGCTTCGCGGACAGCGCCGCCGGCGAAGCCATGGCCGCCGCTGAGTCCGCCGCAGCAGTCGCCCGGTCGGCCCGGACCCTGGCAGGCACCACCGCCACCCGTCGGCTCGGCCTGCAGCACTCCGAGCCCGAGGAGAAGGCGGTGCCCGCGAAGAAGGTTGTCGTGAAGAAGGCTGCCCCGGCCAAGAAGACGGTAGCCGCACCTGCGCCCGCCAAGAAGACGGCCGCGAAGAAGGCAGCGACCAAGAAGGCTCCCGCCAAAAAGGCACCGGCTAAGACAGCGGCCACCAAAAAGGCGCCTGCCAAGAGAACCACGGCCAAGAAGGCGGCTCCGAAGGCAACCTCGGCCGACAAGGAATGACCGGTTCGGGCGAAGCTGGAAGTCAGCAGTCCCCGCCGCCCGCCAGCGGCGAGGCGATTGACGGTGACGTCGCCGGAGATGCTCGGATCGCGGCGGCGGTGGATCGACTCGGCGATGCGGAGCGCGCGCCGCTGCACGAGCAGGCCGAGATCTACGCTGATATCCACTCTCGACTCAACTCCGCAATGGCAGAGGTGAGAACAGACTGACCGAGCCCGTTCGGCTCGACGCCATCCTGGTGCACCGGAGCCTGGTGCGGTCACGAGATCGGGCCCGCGAACTGATCCGGGCAGGGATGGTGGAAGTCGACGGCGAAGTTGTTCGAAAACCGGCAACGCGACCCAAACCGTCGGCCGATCTGCGGGTCCGCGATGAACTCGAGGGGTATGTCGGGCGGGCGGCGGGGAAGTTGGCTGGCGCGTTAGCCGAGCTACCGGGCTTCGACGTGCGAGGTAAGCGGGTGCTGGACGCCGGCGCCAGCACCGGCGGCTTCAGTCAGGTGCTGCTGGAGCGGGGCGCGGCGGCGGTGTTCGCGGTGGATGTTGGTCGGGGGCAACTGGCGGACATTGTCGCGGCCGACCCTCGAGTCAGGCCGATGCCCGCCACCGACGTCCGCGGGCTCAGCATCGGCGACCTTGGGGGTGCGGTGGAGGTTGTGGTGGCGGATCTGAGCTTTATCTCGCTGACACTGGTTGTGCCGACCCTGGCCAGGTTGCTGTCGCCGGAAGGTGACGCACTCCTGCTAGTGAAACCACAGTTCGAAGCGGGGCGGCGGGCGCTGGACTCGCGGGGGGTCGTCCGCGACTGGCGGATTCGGGCCGAGGCTGTGGCCGACGTTGCGGCTGCAGCGTTGGCCGTAGGATTGCGCTGCCTGCGGGTGGTGCCCAGCCACGTGCCGGGATCCGCCGGGAACGCTGAGTTCTTTCTGTGGCTGACCCCGGCCAGTGATCGGGGGGCGGGGCTGACGATGTCGGAGGTTCGTGATGGTGTTCTGATGGCAGCAACGCAGCCGGACACCCCGATGAGGCAGGAGGTGGAGCACGATGGCCGTCAGCAGTGACCGTCACGTGGCGCTGGTCACCCATCCGGTACGTCCGGGGGCGGCTCGGATTGCCAATGCGTTCGCCCGGTTGCTGGCCGAGTCCGGAGTCCGTGCAGTGGTTCCGACAGAGCAGTCCGCCTTCTTCGATCCGGAAGTCGCAGACACCAGGCACGAGCAGGATCTGCTCGACGGCGCGGAATTGGTGGTGGTTCTTGGCGGTGACGGGACGATCCTGTGGGGTGCTGAGCTGGCCCGTGATCGGCAGATACCGCTACTGGGGCTGAACTTGGGCCACGTCGGATTCCTGGCAGAGGCCGAGGAAGACGAGTTGTCCGAAGTGGCCGAGGCCATCGTGTCGCGCAGGTATCGGGTCGAGCGCCGAATGGCGCTGGACGTCGAACTATTTCAGGACGGGCTGCTGCTGGCCCGGACGTGGGCCCTCAACGAAGCCAGCATTGAGAAGGGCCGGGGGACCAGGATGCTGGACTTCATGGTCTCCATCGATGACGTTCCGCTGTCGAGGTGGGGAGCCGACGGCGTGCTCTGCGCTACCCCAACTGGCAGCACCGCCTACGCCTGGTCCGCGGGCGGCCCGGTCGTCTGGCCCGATGTCGAGGCGCTGCTGGTGGTGCCCAACAGTGTGCACGCCCTATTCTCCCGTCCGCTGGTCGTCTCGCCGCAGAGCGAGATCCGGGTGGTTCTTGGCGGTGGGCCGCAGCGGGGCCAGGTCTGGTGTGATGGCCGACGCTACTTCGAACTCGGGGCGGGAGCCGAGATCGTGGTTCGACGGAGCGACCAGCCAGTCCTGCTGGCGCGGCTGCACGGTGCGGCATTCGTGCAGCGACTTGTGGCCAAGTTCCACCTGCCGGTGGAGGGTTGGCGTCGGCCGCAGGACCCGACCGGGGCCTGACGTGATCGACGAGATTCGAATCACCGGCCTTGGCGTGATCGACGAGGCCCAGGTGCGCCCGGGCCCCGGCTTCACCGCACTGACGGGGGAGACTGGGGCCGGCAAGACCATTGTGCTGACGGCGCTCGGACTGCTGCTGGGCGGGAAAGTGGCAGTCTCCCTGGTACGTGGGGAACGTGCCCTGGTCGAGGGTCGATGGCGGCTGCCTGGTGAGGCCGTGGCCTCGAGAAGAGTTGTCGAGATTGGTGGTGACCTCGACGACGGCGACCTCATCATCACCCGCTCGGTGCCTCGCGAGGGCCGCAGTCGCGCCTCGTTGGGCGGTGTGTCGGTGCCAGTCGCAACGCTGACCCAGTTGGCCGACGAATTGGTCGCGGTGCATGGGCAGACGGATCAATTACGCCTCCGGCGGGCCGGGCCGCAGCGGCTGCAACTGGATGCTTTCGCAGGTCTGCCTCTGGCCGCCGAACTTGGCGAGTACCGCAAGTCCTACCGGCAGTTGGGAAGCCTGGTCGCCGAACGGGAGGAGCGGGAAGGTGACGCCAGGGCGCGCGCCGCCGAAGCAGATCTGCTCGAGTACGGGCTTGCCGAGATCGCCGCGCTGAATCCGCAGCCAGGTGAGGACGAGTTGTTGGCGGCCGAGGATGAACGGCTCGGCAATGTGGAGTCCCTGACCGAGGCCTGCCTACGCGCGCAGTCGGCCATCTCCGATGCTGACGGTGAAGGGGCGGATGCTTTGGCGAGACTCGGAGAGGCGGTGCGGGCGCTCGAGCAGGCCGGCGTGCACGATCCGACGCTGGCCGAGCTTGCGCAGCGAGTGCAAGAGGCCGCGGCCCTGGTGGCCGACGTGTCGGCCGATATCGCCTCCTACACCGCGTCGCTGGAAGTGGACCCGCGGCGGCTCGAATGGGTGCAGGAGCGTCGCTCGGCACTTTCCAGATTGAGTCGCAAGTACGGTGCCACGACTGACGACGTGCTGGCCTGGGCGGCTCGGTCGTCGGTCCGGCTGGCGGATCTGGGCGAGGACAGTTCCCGGATCGAATTCCTACGAGCCGAGGAGGGTCGCGCCAGGATTGAGCTCGGCCGGTGCGCAGGGCGACTCAGCCGTCTGCGAGCCGAGGCGGCGTCGAACTTGGCCTCGGCGGTGACAGCCGAGCTTGCGGCGCTGGCGATGCCGGACGCCACCTTCGAGGTGTCGGTCAGCAGCCGAGACGACCCGGACGGTCTGGACGTCGACGGTCGGCGGGTGGGCTACGGACCTGACGGTGCCGACGACGTGTCCTTCCTGTTGGCCCCGCATCGTGGGGCAACCCCAGCCCCGATCGGTCAAGGTGCATCCGGCGGAGAGTTGTCGAGGGTGATGCTGGCCCTGGAGGTGGCTGTCGCCGGCACCGCTCCGGCGCCGACGATGGTGTTCGATGAGGTCGATGCCGGTGTCGGCGGCAAGGCGGCGGTGGAGGTTGGCCGGCGGCTGCTGCGGTTGTCTCGCCACACCCAGGTGATCGTGGTGACACACCTGCCGCAGGTCGCGGCTTTCGCGGACTCTCAGATCGTGGTGGCCAAAGGTGACGACGGTCGAATCACCTCCTCCAGCGTAGAGCTGGTCACCGGGGAGACCCGGCGGCGGGAGATCGCTCGGATGTTGGCGGGCCAAGATGCCTCCGCCCACGCCCTCGCGCAAGCAGACGAACTCCTCGCTCTGGGCGCCGCCGAGGTTCAGGGGTAGTCGGCTGTTACCG
>JAUPKM010000154.1 GCA_030837445.1 Actinomycetota bacterium | reverse complement strand
TGAATGGACAACCCTTCGGCCAGCACCGGTCGAGTCGCCAAGGCTGCGGCGCTCGTCGGTGCAGGGGCTCTCGGCGCGACCATGCTGTCCGGCGTCGGGTATCCAGCTGCCGCTGCCAGCCAAGTAGCCAGCACGACCGAGAACCTCGACGGTTCACCGGACGCGGGCGACGAGGCGCGGCGTGGCGGCAGGGCGGTCGGCCCCTCCCAGCGAGCGAGGTACGACACCCGGTCCGTCTCCGGCGACGTCACGTCGGTCACGGCAACTACCGTCACCATCCAGGCACCCGACGGATTCAGTCAGACATTCGTGGTTGACTCCGCCACCAGCATCCGCCGCAACGGAGATCCGGTCGGGATTGCCGACGTGAGAGTCGGTGACAAGGCGCGGATCACCGGGATCGTCGCGGCTGGCGCGGTGATAGCGAAGCGGATCGGGACCTTGACCCCGGAAGAGGCGACGATGAAGCAGGCCGAGCGCGCGCAGAAGATTCGGAAGCGCCTCTCCGGGTCGAAGTCGACCCGTCTCAGTTCACCGGCGCGGTAGCACCGCTGGCGGCTAGCCTGCACCTGTGACCACCGCTGATTTCAGGCACCAGGGCGAATTTCACGACCACGGCGACCTGGGCGAACGCTCCAACAAGATCAGGGCGGCAGTGCTGGGCGCCAACGACGGCATCGTGTCGATCGCCGGCATGGTGATCGGCGTCGCCGGGGCGAATGCCTCCACCACCGCAATCGCCACCGCCGGTGTGGCGGGACTGGTGGCAGGCGCCCTCAGCATGGCTGTTGGGGAGTACGTGTCCGTCTCATCTCAACGCGACACCGAGCGGGCGGCGGTCGCGCTGGAGACCAAGGAGTTGGCGGAGGACCCGGACGGTGAGTTGCGCGAGTTGGCAGGCCTGTTCGAAGCTCGCGGACTCAGCACGGCGACGGCGATGACGGTGGCGCTGGAGCTGACGGAGCGCGACGCGCTCGCCGCTCATAGCCGGGAGGAACTCGGAATCGAGCCCGGCCAATACGTCAACCCGTGGGCAGCAGCGGTCTCCTCCTGCGTCTCGTTCACGATCGGTGCGGCGTTGCCACTGATCGCCATCCTGACGGCCCCCGCCGAGATCCGGCTCTGGGTGACCGCGTTGGCCGTCGCAATTGCCCTGTTCATCACCGGCTTCCTCAGTGCCCGGCTCGTCTCGGCACCACTGGGCAGGGCGATTCTGCGGAACGTGGGCGGTGGGCTGCTGGCGATGGCGGTCACCTACGGCATCGGTCACCTACTCGGCGCAGCGATTTGACCCGTGTTGAATCCGACGACGGCGCGCGCGGCGTGCACCTGAGATGAGCACCGGCTACGCGACTGCGCGTCCCAAACGTTGGTGGCTGCGCCCTGCAGGCGGCGTCGTGATGGCCTACCTCATTGTGCTCGCCATTGGCACCGTGCTGCTGCTGCTTCCGATCGCCAGGAGCGGTGCGGGCGGCGCAACCCTGCTGCAGGCGGCGTTCACGTCAACCTCGGTCGTCTGTGTCACGGGGTTGGCGGTGGTCGACACCGCAACCTACTGGTCCGGGTTCGGTCATGTCGTCATCTTGTTCCTGGCACAGATCGGGGGGTTGGGCGTGATGACCCTTACCTCGCTGATCACCCTCCGGCTGGCCAACCGGCTGGGCCTGCGGCAACGGCTGTCCACCAGCGAGGAGACCCATGCCCTAGGCCCGGGCAGTGTCCGGCAAGTCGTTCGCGCGGTGGTCGTGTCGGCGCTGATCGTCGAATCGATTCTGACTGCGGTGATGGCGCTGCGGCTCTGGCTGCACTACGACGAACCGCTGCTGCGCGCGATCTGGTTGGCACTGTTTCAATCCGTCTCCGCCTTCAACAACCTGGGCTACGCGCTGTACAGCGACAACCTGATGGGGTTCGTGTCCGATTGGTGGATCTGCATCCCGATCTGCGTCGGAGTCATCGTCGGCGGCCTCGGGTTACCGGTTCTGCGGGAGCTGTGGCACCACCGGCACCTGCCGCAGCAGGCTCTCGCCAGTTGGTGGGCGACGCGTGGGGTTGGCGCCCGAGCGAGTCGCCCACCTGTCCATCGACAGCACACCCGCTGGTCCATCCACACGCGGATGATGCTGACCGGCACGGCCGCGCTCCTAGTCGGCGGCTTCGGCTATCTACTCGCGGCCGAATGGAGTAATCCGGGAACGCTCGGCCCGCTGTCCGTGCCGAGCAAGGTGCTCGCCTCGATAACGCTGTCGGTGGTGCCGCGAACGGGTGGCTTCAACTCCGTCAATGTCGCCGAGTTGCGCACCGAGTCGTGGTTCATCACAGACCTACTGATGCTGGTCGGGGCAGGCCCGGGCGGCACCGCCGGCGGCTTGAAGATCACCACCGTCGGAGTCTTGGCGGCCATCGCCGTTACCGAGATCCGCGGCAACCGACGCACCAGGGTGTTCGACCGGAACATTCCCAGTGCCACCCAGCGCACGGCGGTCGCCGTGTCCTTCGTGTTCATCTCCGTGATGCTGGTCAGCACCGCACTCCTGCTCACCTGGAGCCCGTTCCCGCTCGAACCCGTGCTGACCGAAGTCATCTCTGCACTTTCCACCGTCGGGCTCAGCACCGGCATCACCGCCCAACTGAATCCGGCCGGTCAAATCCTGTTGATGGTGCTCATGTTCATCGGCCGACTTGGGCCGATTACGCTCGCCGCGGCGTTGGCCGTCAACACCAGGACCACGCATTACTCGCTGCCGGAAGAGAGGCCCTACATTGGCTAAGAACCAAGCACATCGACTCCCGCACAAGATCGCCACCAGCAACGCGACAGCCGTGATAGGCCTCGGCCGATTCGGCGGAGCGGTGGCGATCGGGCTGGAGGACTCCGGGGTGTCGGTGCTGGGAATCGATGCCTCCCCGGAGGTCGTGGCCGAGTATGCCGATCGCCTCACCTTCGCCGCGCAGGCCGACACCACTCATCGGCTTGCCCTGGAACAACTCGCCATTCCGGATTTCGATCGGGTGGTGCTCGGGATCGGGGCCAACCTGGAGGCGAGCATCGTGACCGCCTCGCACTTGGTGGATATGGGAATCGCCAACCTCTGGGCGAAGGCATTGACCGACGACCATGCCCGGATCCTGCGGCAGCTGGGGGTGGTCAATGTGATCCAACCGGAGGCGGAGATGGGCGCAAGCCTCGCCCGTCAGATCGCCGAACTCGACTGAGCCCGCATCGGCAGAGCACCCGCTCAGCTGTCTTCACTGGACCTCGCCCGATCGGCGTTCGCGTTGATGGCGTCGTGAACGAACTCGGCCAGACCAGGTGCCGCCTCGTCATAGTGGGCCTTGAACCGCTGATCGGCGATGTACATCTCCGCGAGGCCGCGATGCATCTCCGGGGATAACGGGTAGAACCACTCATCGATGAGTCTCCGGGCCTCTTCGGCCGCCGCCATCGCCTCCTCACTGTCGGGCGCCGCACCCGAGGTGAAGATCGCTGCGAATCGACCGAGTTGCTCGCGCTGAGCTGCGGCGATCCGCGCCCAGTCATCCTTGTCATAGACGGACGCCCTGCGGGCCGACTCCTGGTACTCGTCAGTGTCACCCCAGCGTTCCCGCGCCTCCTGCGCGTATTCGTCTACGTCGGGCAACTTGTCGAAATTCTCCGTCGTCATGGTCAGCCGTCCTTCCGGTTCCTGCAGAATCCGATCGATGAGTTCGATCCGCTGTTGCTGAAGTGCCAACCGCTGCACAGTCAGTTCTCGCTGAGCGCGCAGCACCGCCACCCTGGCCG
>JAUPKM010000153.1 GCA_030837445.1 Actinomycetota bacterium | reverse complement strand
GAGGTGAAGAAAAGGCATGATGAAGTTCACGTCATCGGCAGCCTTGATCTCGTGCAATCCCTGCTGCGGCTAGGTCTCGTGGACCGATTGGATCTGTGGCAGCACCCAGTTTTGCTCGGCACTGGCAAGCGCGTGTTCGGTGACGGGACTCTTCCCGTCGCCCTGGAATTGACCGAGGCGGTCACCCACACCAGCGGGACACTCCAGCTCAGCTACACAACGATCGGCACGCCCACCTACGGCGAGATGGCTTAGGCGCCCCACGAGTGCGGAAACCAGCATCGGGTTGGTCGATTACCGCGGCCTGCTTGAGTGACCGACCAGCCCTACATCCACGCAGCAGTAACCGTTGCTTGGCAGCAGGCCCACCCCGTGGCAGCGATAGCCATGATGGCCATTGGCTACGCAGTACCGATGTCGTCAAACCAGGAATTCTCGCCGGGTCGTTTGCGCTTCCATATAGGGGACGCGGTTGCGAGGAACCCTAGCCGCCAGAAACGTGGCGAAAACTCAATCGCGACCGAAACCAACGGGACGACGTTTGTCGCCGTCTTCATGCAGCACTCGGTGGTGCCACCAACCTTGCAACATGGTGCCGTTCGAATTTGACAACCTCACAGCAGAAGGGTTCAGGCCCCGACCACAGGAACGTTGGCGTGGCGCGAACGGCCGCCATTCATTGGCGGGGGACGGTCCTGATCATCTTTTTCAGGCTGGCTCTCGCGGCAGTCAATTCATCCATCAGTTCGTCGCGGTGCTGTTCTGCAGCGGCGGCACGGTCCAGTGCAGCCACGAGTTCCACCTTCAGCTCGGCGACCTGCTGATGCGCTTTGACCAATTGTTCAGACCATTGCCCCGCTGCAGCGTCGTCGAGCGCAGCCCCGAGCGACTCCCGTGCCGTCTGGCGGTAACGGTCCCGTTCGACCCGGAGCTTCTTGATCTGATCTCTCGCTACCGCCAGCTCCGCTTGGAGCGATGAGTGCTGACTCGTTTGACTGCAGGTGCGGCGGCGTCTACGCCCAAATGGCCCTGTTGTGCTATCGCTGTTTCAACAGCGTTTCGAAAGTCGGGCTTCTGGTATAGGAACCAGGTCGAGACTTGCGCAGCACGCGCGACCGCCGTAAAGGTCACTTCCTGCCCGTTCTGAACCAGCGCCTGAATGGAGTCGTGCGCGCTTTTCGTCTTCTTCGCGCTATCCGCTGCGCGCACTTGATTCAGCCGTTGTGCGCGCGCGTCCTTCGACACGGGCGCACGCTTGGTCGGCCTGGTCATTCTTCTCTCCGTCCGAGCGCAGTGAGTGGAATGAATGCGGCGGTCTGGCGGGCTTTCCGCAGCTGCCGCGCAGCCTCTTCAACCATTTCTCGTTCTTCTTGCGGCAGTTCCGAGAGTTTGTGTTGCATCAGGTCGGAAACGCCGACGAAGGCGCTGATCTCAGAGTTACAGGAACCTCACACGTGCCCCCACTGAAGTTGGGCGAGATTCTGGAGAGGCTGCGCGAACCGCTTCTGGCGGAGAACCCAACGAGTTGGGAGGCAATCGAACTGGAACTGAAACGCGTCGGTTGGCAACCAAACGGCTACGGTCCACTAGTCGACTCCGCCGACTTCGGAACCATGCCCTCACTGACCAACGCTGGTGGAATCTCCCAGGAACTGGCGCGGCTGGATAACGCTCTCCATGTCGGATCCATCTGCGCGGGGGTGTGGTCCTGATCGTCGTCGGCCTCGACTCGCCGGTCGGGGGTGTCGACAACGTCCGAAGTGGTGGGGGCCTTTTCCGCTGCCCAGATCCCGATGCCGTCCAGGGCGTAGCACGTCGCGCCGGCGGGTCGGGGGATGAGGGTGGCTTCCAGGATGGCGTCGCTGATGGCGTCGAGGAGTTCCCGACGCCGGTAGCGTTCCTTGTCGCCGAGGTGACCGGCGCGGATCTTGGTGTGGTCCAGTTGTTTGGTGATGCGACGGGTGAGGTTGTAGAGGTCGCTGTGGGTGATGTGTCGCACGGTGCCGTCCTTGGTGGACAGTGAGCAAGCCGAGGTCCCATTGCAGGTTGCGGGGTAGATCTCGGGTGAGCACGGTGTGGATGTCGGTGACTGTGGCGCTGGCGCAGGTGTCGATGGCCAGCACGGCTCCGGTGAGGAAGATCCGCGGGTGCAGACCGGGCCGTCCGCGCCGGTCGGGTCGGATCGCCTGTTGGAGCAGTTGCGCGGCAGGTTCGGTGATCGCTGCGGGGCACCTTCTTGACATACGTGAGTACCTTCGTACCATTAGGTACATGACTATTGCTGAGTTCACGTTCTCGTACATGCTGCGCAACAGCGGCGAGGTAATGGACGTGGTCGAGCATGCGGATGTGCGCCTGGAGCGTCGGGACGGCGCCGACCTTCTCGTCGGGACGGTCGCCCGTGAAGAGGCGGTGCGCGCCAGCCTGGACATGGCCAGCCGAGTGCTGGCGCTGATGCTGTCGGACGAGCGGCTGGCTGCCGATGTGGTGGTGGCGATGGACGGGGCGCTCCCGTGGGTCGGATGGCTTGACGAGGCTGACCGCCGGGAGTTCGCCGACGCGTTCGTTCGCACCGCGTCTGCGTGCCGGGACACGGGCAACTACGGGCCGATGGCGAAGCTGCTGAACAGGTGGAAGGCCTCAGCCGAGATCACGCAGTCGCCCGAACTCGAGGCGCTGCTGACCGCGCCTCGCGGCAAGGACAAGCGTGTCGCCCTGAGTCGGCCTGGCGCCTGAGGTGGTCACTCCGGGCGAGGCGCAGTCGGTTCGGCGTCCCGCAAGGCCCGGCGACTGGGTGGTGGTAGCCCGGTCGATGAAGGTGGCGGCTGCGTGGAACCAGCTCGCGAACGGCGCCGCGGGTGAGATGCAGCGGGTCTACGATCAGTTGGCGAAAGAGCCGGACCGCGATGACGGCGACCGTCAGCATCCCCTCGAGGGCAAGGCGGGGCGGGGCAGTTTCGAGGGCGTCGACTACGTTCGCTGGCAGATCGACGTCACCTCGGGCGGCCGCGTCTGGTACTTCATCGACCGGACACCGATCGGTTCGGGGCAGAAGCGTCGTTCTGGGACCGTCATAATCGACGAGGTCCACTCGGGCCATCCGAAGAGCACCGAGAAGCGACCGACCGGTAAGCGCCGCCCCGGCCGCACCTGACGCGCGACCTCCAGGCGTAAGGCGAAGTCCGGCAACGTGCCTGAGCACACCGACTACGGGAAGATCACATCCGAGTAAGGACGGTGTTGGCGGCACCTGCGCACGGCCCAGGTCACACACGGGACCGTCGCGCTGGACTCGCACTTCCGCGGGTTGAGGATGTCATCATTCAAACCTGAGAGCTCGCGTCGTTGCTGGGCGACATCCTCATATTCACGCGCCGACGACGCCAACTGGCCCGCCCGGAAGCGCCTGACGAAAACGGCATAGTCGTGTGGTGAATACGCGAGCAGAAAGACTACGTCCTTTTCGTGGTCATACCAGGTGATGCCTCTGTGGGGGTTGAGTGCGTGCAGGTTCCAAATCCCTTGCGAATGGGGTATTCCTTCCAATTGCTGGGTAGCGGATTGCGACTCCGCGCGCTTGGAGTAGCAGGCGTCCAGGATGGGGTGACGGTTGCTCACACGAGAGACGTCTGAGCCGGCGAGCGCCTCGAGTTTCAGGTCCGCGAGAGCGGCTCGCGTGACCCATAGCAAGGTCACTTACGGGCTGTCCCGCGCGCACTGCGGCGGCGCTCTTGCACTGATCGTGGGATGGCGCGTAGGCGAAGGGATCGAATGTCATGGGCGCAGTGTCGGCCCCGGGCTCTTCCACTTGCCGCGCCCGGTCTTGATTCAGCCAGCTGGTGGGTTGCGGTTGAGCTGTTTACGTAGCGCGGAGACACCCAGCTGGTGAGACGGTGCAGCGGCTTCCAACCACTGTGCAGCACTCACCTCTGTGACGCCAGAGCTTGCCGGAGGCGAGCGACGGCTCCCGCCACCTCCACAAAAGCCCCAAACCCGTTGTATACCAACGGGTTTGGGGCTCTTGCTACTTGTGATTGTGGGCCGCCGCAGCAAGCCACCGCGGAGCCGAGAAGGTGCTTTGACTGTGTGCCCGCTGATAATGCTGGTGTAGCCGTCAGGGGGTGACCGGCAGTTCGGTTGTGTCGATTCTGCAGCGCGCCGACCCTTGCACTACGGCTTGTGGCACCAGTCCCGATAATCCCGTGCTCCTGTGGGAGCTCCGTCCGCGCGCACGACGCGCGGGCATGGACTGGTTGGGATGGGCACTGGAGCACAGCATTGCCGCGGTGGTCAGCCGCACGGACGGGCGGGTGGGCAACACGGTGACTGGCGCGCTGGACGAGCCGATGGCCCTCGCGGGAAGCGCGGTTCTGCTGCTCGCCGGACTGTGGTTCGCACTTCTGGTCCCCTACGTGATGAATCGGAACAAGGCGAAGATCGCGGCCAACATCGCGGCCGTCTCCGAGTCGGAACCACTGCGCTGAGCGCCGGACGCGAGCTCGAAGTCAGGGCGCTGAACAGAGTGCCCGCTGCCGGTGGGGGGATCAGGTGCTGACAAGCGGAAAGGCCGTAGCCACCAACAGCGCTAGCGGCACGGCCTGCACAGCCGCGGGCGCGAACACCGATCTAGTGCGGGCGGCGACCACGATTGCGACCACGGCCAGGAATAGGAACAGTGGTGCGATCAACGGCAGCAGCAAGGTGAGGAACACGGGTGCCCCAAGTAGCGACACCGCGGCCAACATGGTGGCCAGCATGAGGATCCGGTTCAGCGCCATCAGCCCGGCGCGTCCCCAGCGCGAGCGCCGACGAACCAGCAGTTCATCGGCCGCGAACCAGGCGAGCAGCACCAGGATGAACATCGCCGCCAGCCACCAGCGATCGCCAACGAGGGTGAAGGACGTCCATGCGGCCCTGCCCGGCAGCGCAAGCCCCAGTGTCACCACGGCCGCGAGCGCCAGGCCGCCGATGATTGCGCGCACGCTGAAAGAGCTGTCCTCTGCGCCCCGGGCCGCGAACACGCCGCCAACAGCGGTCACCACAGCCGCCGCAGTGAAGAACAACGCCAAGTAGCCGCCGACCGCGAGCGGTAGGAAACCCAGCACGGGGCCGGAAAGCCACCCCACGGCCGCGGCCGCAACCGCCGCGAGCACCATGACACCCGCCGCGCGGAGCGGCGGGACACGGCGTGACACGACGGAACGTCGATTGCCCAGGGCAAGCGTGGCCAGAGGAACCATCGCGAAGCCGACGCCGAGGTAGCAAGCGAGCACCCACCACATGCGGTGGTCGGGGGACACCGGTCGCGGTGTGACGCCACTGGCCGCCGCAGTCCACCCGACCACATCGTCGAGCGTCTGTTGGCGCCAGAGGATCGAGATGTGTTCCGCGCCGGGCACCACCTTCGCCTCCCGGGCGGAACCGTCGGCGAAGCTGCCGTAGCGCTGGCCCGGCTCGGCGGTCGGATAGCCGGCCCGCAGTCCGTCGGCGGCTGCGGTGGCGAAGTCCGGCAATTCCGCTGAGCCCCAGAGCAGCAGCAGGTTCGCCGGCACCTTCTGCTGACCGACGGGGATGGTTGATGCGCTGGGCAGGCTGATGGCGACGGTCGATCCGATCTCTCCTCTGCCGGCCCGCGTCACGGCGAAGTCGACCACCGCACCTGCCCCCATCGAGTGTCCGACGAGGGAGATCGGCGCCCTGGCGACGTTGGGCTGTTCTCGCAGCCACCGGGTCACCGTGTCGAGGTTGCCACGCAGCTGCGCGCGGTTGCGGGCGGTGTCATCGGTGATGAGCAATTTCGCGGCGCTACTGCCGTGGCCGGCGAAATCCGGCAGCGCTACCGCGAAACCGGCGTCGACGAGGGCCAGCGCGAGTCCGTCCATGATCTCTTGACTACCCGCGAACCCGTGCGCCACGACCACTCCGGGGAACGGCCCGTCCCCGGACTTCGGTGTGAGCAGCGTGATGGGGACCCCGTCGACGACCGTCTTGACCCGCTGCGCACCGTCCCGGGCCTGGGCGAGTTGCCAGCCGCCGCTACCGAGCAGGAGAAGTGCGAGCAGGGTGGCGAGGATCAGCCAGGCCCGGGAGGCGGCACGGCCGGCCGGTGCGACGGTTGTCGGTCGGTCGTCGGTTGGTGCGGTGACGGTCGCGTCGCCATGCGGGCGCTCGGGCGGCTGCGAAGAGTGGCTCACTGGCTCACGCTAGGGCGTCCCGGCCTACTGCGCTCTCTTTCGTTCACCGGCGCGAGTCGAGTACCTTCCCAGATACCTACCCAAACCCGACCGGAAGATGCAGAGCCGACCGTCGCCCGCGGTCGGATCTACAGACTGCGGTCGGTTCTGCGTGGCTCAGCTGTCATCAAGCCCGTGCTGTCGGGTTTCGCTCTGGATCAGGCCCCGCTTGTGGGCAGCAGCTCGCTCGTGCTCATGCTGTTCCTCCGACTCCTCGGCGGAGTCGATCGAGGCTTGCTCAAGTTCACTTACCAGTGGGTCATCCGTGGGCTGATTCATACGTCCGTCCTTGCCGATCGTGATCACGTCGGGTGAGGTGGACAGGCAGATGCCGTCTTCCGCCCAGCCCGGCCAGTAGCTAGCGGAGCGGGCGCGCAATGGCGTATGCCGCCCGGAGTGGCAGTGAACGAGATTCGGGCCAGTCTCGGCACCCAGATCGAGACGTTCACCTGACATGAGCTGCTGCGCAAGAGCGTAGGCGACGCCTTACATTGTTCTGGCGAGGGCACATAGGCGAAGGGTCGAATGTCATGGGCGAAGTGCCGACCCCGGACTCTTCCACTTGCCCCGCACCAACGTAAGGAGTTGTCCTGATGATCGGTGCGCTGCCGGACTTCCGGCTCGAGACGTGGTTCTCCCGGTGGGAGTTCGCCGCCGCCCACACCTTCACAGCGTCGGACACCGAGACGATGAGCGTCGCTGACCTGCTGGCGCTGGCCGGTCGCAGTGTCGACGAGATCGCTGGCATGGACCTGGGCTACCGGCCGACATACGGCACTCGGGAGTTGCGTGACGCGGTGGCCGCGCAGTACGAGGTCATCGGCTCCGACGATGTGCTGACCTTCGCCGGGGCTCAGGAAGCCTTGTTCTGGTTGCTCGCCGAACTGCTGGCAGGCGGTGGCCACGCGGTGGTCACTGTCCCGAACTACCAATCCGTCGAGACCGTCCCGTTGGCGAGCCCGGCGAGCGTGTCCGGGCTCCCGCTGTGGACCGGCAGCGGCGCGGACCTGCGGTGGATTCTCGACCTTGATCGGCTGGTGTCATTGCTGCGGACTGACACGCGCGTGGTCGTGGTCAACTTCCCGAACAACCCGACCGGATTCGTCCCCGACCAGGACACCTTTCGGGCCTTGGCGCTGCTCTGTCACGACCGCGGCATTGTGCTGGTCTGCGACGAGGTCTACCGGGGCATCGAAGTCGACCCCGCGACCACGCTGCCGCAGGCGGCCGACCTCACACCCTCAGCCGTGAGCGTCAACGTGATGTCCAAGTCCTACGGGCTCCCTGGCCTCCGGGTCGGGTGGGTCGCCGCCCAGGATCGCGCCCTGCTTGACAGGTTGGAGCGCCGCAAGCACTACACCAGCATCTGCAACCCGGGGCTGACCGAGCACCTGGCAGCCATTGCCCTCAGCGTCGGCGGGGCCGTCCATGCACGCAACCGTGCCATCGTCGCTGCCAACATCACCCTCGTCCGCGACTTCTTCGCAGACTTCCCGGACAGGTTCGAGTTCGAGGCCCCTGCCGGTGGGTGCGTGTCGTTCCCCCGTTACCTCGGTGCGGAGGGTCCTGAGGTGTTCGCGCGCCGCGCCATCGAGGAAGCGGGCGTCCTGACACTGCCGGCCTCCATCTACGCCAGCGCCCTTGCAGACGTACCCACCGATCGGATCCGCATCGGGTTCGGCCGCACCAGTCTGCCTGCCACCCTCGCGGCACTCCGCTCCTACCTCGAGAACCAACCCTGATGATCGGCATCATCGTCCCACCGAGATATGCGGCCCGATCGGCGGCGGCCGGGCGACCATCGGAGACAATGACTCATGGCCAGGACCGAGTTGGGTATCCCCACGGTGCTGGCGCACCCAGCACGACCTGAGCTCCCTGGGGCTCCGGCCGCCTTTCACCTCCTGGCGAAGCCGACCGGGGCGATCTGCAATCTGGACTGCTCCTACTGCTTCTTCTTGTCCAAGGAGGAGTTGTACCCTGGCAGCCCGTTCCGGATGACTGACGACCTCCTGGCCGAGTACCTCCGACAATTGCTGGAGGCGCACCGCGCCCCCGAGGTGACGGTGGCCTGGCAGGGCGGCGAGCCCACCCTCATGGGGTTGGCGTTTTTCCGCCGGGCAGTGGAACTGGTGGAGGCTCTGCGCCGACCCGACCAGGTCGTGGAACACACGATCCAGACAAACGCCACCTTGATTGACGACGACTGGGCAGCGTTCCTTGCGGAGCGAGACTTCCTGGTGGGGGTTTCGGTCGACGGACCCCGCGAGATCCATGACGCCTACCGGGTGGATAAGGGCGGCAAACCCACCTTCGACCGTGTCATTGCTGGCCTGACGAGGCTGCGAGCGCAAGGGGTGAGATGGAACGCCATGACCACGGTTCACCACGCGAACGAGGACCACGGCTTAAGGGTGTACCGCTTCCTGCGTGACGAGTTGGGAACAGACTTCATCCAGTTCATCCCCATCGTTGAACGGCCCTCCCCCGGCGGTATTCCCACCGGGTCCGAGGTGACCGACCGCAGCGTCTCCCCGGCAGGCTATGGCCGCTTCCTGATCGACGTGTTCGACGAGTGGGTGCGCCGCGACGTAGGCGCGGTCTATGTTCAGATGTTCGACTCGACCCTGGCGAGCTTCGTCGGCGTGCCGGGGGCGCTGTGCGTGCATGCGCGCACGTGCGGCGCATCGCTGGCATTGGAGCACAACGGCGATGTGTATTCCTGCGACCACTTCGTTGAACCCGAGCACCTGCTGGGCAACATTGCCGCGACCCACCTGCTCGAACTTGTCGCCTCACCCCAGCAGGTGGCTTTTGGCAATGCCAAGTTGGACTCGTTGCCCGGCTACTGTCGATCCTGCGACGTTCGGTTCGCCTGCAACGGTGGTTGCCCGAAGGACAGGTTCACCACGACACCGCAGGGCGAGCCGGGTCTGCACTATCTGTGCCCGAGCTATCAGTTGTTCTTCCGGCATGTGGACCGCCCCATGCGGTTCATGGCGGGCGCCTTGCGCACCGGCCGCCATGCAGATGAGGTGATGGCCTGGATGGCGCGGCAGGACCGTCGCGCATCGGGGCCGCAGGCTGGCTGAGCCCGCTGCTCAGTCCAGCAGGAACCAGCCGCGCACCTGCGCTTCGTGGTCGATGTACCTCTCGCCCGAGACGTCGACCACTACCTTGTCGATCACCCCGCCGGTGAAGTCGAACGGAGCGGTGTAGTCCTGGGTGACTGGGGAGGCGTCGTCGCGACCAACGCAGATGCCGTCCCCCACCAGGCAGAAGGCGCCCGGCTGGGTGACGATCTCGCCGCTGCCGACCTCCTGGTCATCGACGTACAGGGTGAGCGTCCCCGCCGAGCCCGGCATCAGCGGATCCTGACTGCGTCCGGTCGCCGCAAACTCGGCCGTGACGACGTGGCTGCCCACCGGGACCGGGCGGTCGGATTCGATCGTGGTGACCTTGGTTCCGACCCAGTTGAAGGCGTACCTCACCCGCTGGTCCTTGAGGTAGAGGCTGTGACCTCCGACGACACCACCATGCGCATACAGCACGCCTTCGGCGTCGGTCGAGTCGATCCTCACCCCGGCGGCGATCGTGTAGGACCGCCCGCTGATGGCCACCCCGGAGTTCTCCGGTACTGAGGCGCAGTCTGGGTAGTAGATGTAGCGCTCCCGGTCGGGCGTGCCACTGGGTCGCTCGGCCAGGACTTGCTCGAGCGCCGACCGGTCGTCGAGGGGCAGTCCGTTGTACTCGGCGGCCTTCTCGAACCAGAGAGCCTTCAGCTGTTCCAGTCGCTCGGGGTGCACGGCGGCGAGGTTGGTTGTCTGGGAGCGGTCGTGTTCGATGTCGTACAGTTCCCACACGTCGTGTTCGAATTTGCCCCAGCCACTCAGCGGCGGGTGCACAGTGCAGGCCAGCCAACCCTCGTGGTAGATCGAGCGCTGCCCGAGCATCGTGTAGAACTGCGTGGTTTTCGACTCGGCCGAGGGGTCCGTCAGGGAGGCGGCGAAGCTCTCTCCCTCGACAGGGCTCTGCTCGTAGCCCTTGATGCTGTCCGGTGGCGTGATACCCAGGAGGTCGTAGAGCGTCGGCACGACGTCAACTGCGTGCACGTACTGTTGCCGTGGCGCCTGTCCCGCCGGGATGGTCGCGGGCCAGGCCACAAGGCACATGTCGGCGATGCCGCCCTCGTAGCCCGCCCACCGCTTCCAGTACGGGAAGGGTGTGTCGAAGGCCCACGCCCAGCCGGTGTTGTAGTGGTTGTAGGACTGTGGTCCGCCCAACTCGTCGATGTGCTCCAGCGAGAGCTCAGTGGGGGTGGGTACGCCGTTGAAGAAGCGCCACTCGTTGAATGTCCCGTTGGGGCCGCCCTCGCCGCTAGCGCCGTTGTCGGACACAGCGACGATGATGGTGTTGTCCAGCTGGCCGGACTGCTCCAGGAAGTCGATGACCCGCCCGAGCTGGTCGTCGCTGTAGGAGACGTACCCGGCGAACACCTCAGCCATCCGGATGAAAAGCCGCTTCTCCTCGTTGCTCAGCGACTCCCACGGCCGAACCGTGTCCAGCTGCGGCCAGGGCTGACCGTCGGGTCCGGTGGCGGTAGGTTCGCCGTGCGGGTTGATCGACGACAGCTCGGTGTCCGTTGGCAGCAGCCCCAAGTCCTTCTGCCGAGCCAGGATGGTGGCCCGTATCTCTTCGTAGCCCTGATCGAAGCGACCCTTGTACTT
>JAUPKM010000152.1 GCA_030837445.1 Actinomycetota bacterium | reverse complement strand
TGGCGGCTCGCGCTTGCGCTGCTTGTCGTACTGGTGGTGATCTGGGTGGCCCGGGCCGCGGGCTGGTTGCAGGTGCGTGCGTACCTGCTGGCGATGTCTGTGGTGGGTCTGGCGCAGGTACTCAACACGGATCACGTCGACATCCTGGTGTGGGTGCCCACCACGGTGTTGACGATGGTGGCGATCAGCATCGGTCTGTTGGTTCGGCCGTCGGCGGCCGCGCGCGGTGTCGTCGCATTGACCATCGCGGCCGGTGTCACCTACGCGCTGGCGCTGCTGTGGCAGCAGGTGCCGGCCGCGCAATGGGGCAGCGCAGTGGTGCGGGTGGTCTACATCCTTGCCGCGGGGATGATCGCGGCGGCTACCGCCAGGCTCGGATTGGCGGTGGTTCGCCGCGAGGATCGGGCCGCCGCGGCCCGAATCACCGAGAGCGTTCGCCGCGCCGAAGCTCGGCAGGCTGCCGAGGACCGCGTCCGGGTCGCCCGCACCATCCACGACACCGTCGTCAACACCCTCGGTCTGCTACGCGCCGGGGTGGTCGATGACCGGGTGGCGAGCGTTCGCGCACGCTGTCAGGACGACCTGCTCAGAATCGACGGCGAACGATTCACCGCTCCGATGAGGGCGGCGGAGCCGACATTCCCGGAGCTTCAGCTGGCCAACGACCTCCGAGAGATCGTCAATACTCGAACGGAGGCCATGGTTGAGCTCACCCTTGACGACGACGGCCTGCGGCGACTCGGCGAGCTGCCCAGAGATGCTGTAGAAGCCATCTGTGCCACCGTGACGGAGGCTCTTAACAACGCCTCGAAGCACGCCCCGGGCGCGACCGTAGCGGTCCACGTCGCGGTAAGTGAGGACGGTGGTCGACCACGGTTGGAGGTCTCTGTCTCCGACCGTGGTCCCGGCATTCGGGACGCGGCAGTGCGACGGCGACTCGCCGCCAAGTTCCGCGACACATATGCCGCTCCCGGTGGTCTCACGGGCTCATTCGTGTCGGGCGCCGCCGGGACCACGGTGAGTGTCACCTGGCAACCGGTGAAGACCACCGTCGCTGGCGACTCAACGCAGGAGCGCGATGCGTTCGCGGCAGCGGTTCGACCGGCTGTGGCCAGGATGGTCGGATGGCTCACTTTGATGTGCCTGGTGAGGCTGTCGGTGGCGGTGCAGCGGGGCGCGACTCCGCTGGAGGTAGTCGTCATTGGTCTGGTGGATCTAGTCGTCGTCGGCGGCCTATGCGCGATGGCGGCCTGGGCCGCTCAACGGCGATGGCCCGTCCACACGTGGGTAATTGTGATCCTGCTGTTGGCGACTCCGCTGTTGGCTGCGTACCCCGGGTTGGGTGCTGCTGGTTGTGGTGGGCCGTCACTTGGCCGCTGGGGGCCGGACGCTGCGCTGCTTGTGCTGCTGCTGGTGGTGATGCTGGCCAACTCGCTGTGGTGGGGGGTGGCCGGGACCGTCCTGTTCGCGGTCTCGACCGGGATTGTCGTCACCACCGTCAGCCAGCAACCCGGGAGCTGTATTGATACGGCGGCTCCTGGTCTGATCATGAACACCGCAGTGCTGTTGGCGATGGCGTTTCTCCGGTTGACGATCGAGCGATCCGCTGCCGCGGCCACGCACGACTACGCCTACGCGAAGGAGGAGCAGGTAGACAGTGCTCGGGAGTTGGTCCGGGCCCGGGTTCGTGCGACCTATCTCAGTGAGGCGGTCGCCTGCTGTCGGCCGTTGATCGCGTCTCTCGCGGATGGCTCGGCCAACCTCCACGACCCCGAAGTGGTCGCGGAGGCGGGAGCTGACGAGGCCTACCTCCGGACCATGATCGGCCTTGCCGACTCCATCGGAACGTCGCCGCTGGCCGCTGGCCTGGCGGAACTGGCGGCCGCCGCCCGTGACTGTGGGGTGGCGCTGACCGTCTCGTTCGCTGCTGCACCCGAACCTTCCGCTGGCGTGACCACCTGGCTGGTGACCAGCCTGCGGCAGGTGCTGGCCTCAGATGTTGCCGGCGAGTGCGAGATTCTGGTGATTGACGACGGCGTCGGTGGACAGCTCGTCTGCAGCGGCCCGGCCACTCCAGGGGAGTTGGCTGGCGATCGGGCGGTGGCCTACTGGGACAGGATTTCGCAGACTGAACCACCGGATGCCTGGGTTGAGGCAGGCACCTTCGGCGGTTGGCTGAGCATCACCTTCGGATGGGCGCCCGGGGCAGCCGACCGTTAGCCGCAACCCGTGGTGGCCCGCCGTTGGGTGCTCGCCGCACGGCTCAAGCGCGCGACTCTGCCGAAACTCGTTCGGCGGCCTGGTTCAGCTCGCCTTCTTCGGGGCTTGACCGGGTGCGACCGCCCCTGCCACGGCGGCAAACGTCGACCAACTTGACGTGCCGTAGGCTGCGGCATCCTGGAAGGCTGCCGGAAGGTACGTCATCGCCACCGAGACAGTCAATTTCTCTGCGGGCAGGTAGCCGCTGGTGGAGGCGAGCCCGGCGAAACTCGCGTTCTGCGCGAGCCAGTCTCCAAGCCGCCACACGCCGAGGCCATAGGACATTTCGGCGGTGTTGGGTCGGCAGGAGGAGCAGGTTCCGGTCGGGTCTTTGGTGCCGAATCCGACAAGGTTCGGTCCGGTCTGCGCGGCGTACATCTCGGGCGAGACTTGCGAACCTGAGCCGACGATCTGCATCGAAGTCGACATGTCCGTGATGTCGGTGGTGATAACGGCTCCCTTTGCGGTAGTCCAAGAAGGATTCCAGTAGGTCGCCTCTTCATAGAATGGCGTTCCGGCGGGCACCTTCAGGTACTCGGCACGTTCGGAGGTGAAGGCATGCAGCGCCGGTTCCGGGATCGCGGGTGTGCCTCCGTTGCTGCCAGTTTGGGTAAGGTTCATCGGCTCGAGGACGTATTGCGACATCACATCGACCATCGGCTCGCCAGTCACCTTCTCGAGCACCTTGGCGAGGATCACGTAGTTGGTGTGGCTATAGCCCCAGTTCGTGCCGGGGGCGAACTGTTCGGGACCGTTCAGCCCAAGCGCGATGAGCTCGTCGTCGGTCCACTGCCTGAACGGGTCGCGGTCGGAACTGGCCAGCATGGCGGGCTGGTAGACGTAGTCCGCGTAGCCGGAAGTCATATTCAGCAGGTTCTTGATGGTGATCTGGTCGGCCCGTGGGTAGTTGGGGAACCAGTTGGACAGCTTGTCGTCGAGACTCACCTTCTTTGCGTCGACGAGTTTGGCGAAGATTTGCCCGATATACATGAAGCCGAAGGCACCGCTGCGAAAGTGCATGGCGGGGGTGGCGGGAACCCCGGTCATCGACTCGCCCCGGGCCGCGGTGTAGACGTTCTGGTCACCCTTGGTCACCCGCACGATCACGGCCTTCAATTGGTATTTGGCCATCGCGGCGTCCAGCGCCTGTTCGATGGCGGCGCGGGTAGCTGCGTCTGCGGTCCCTGAGGTCGCCGTGGCGGCCGAAGCCGGGTTCCCGGCTGCCGAGGCCGTGCCAGCCGTACCGGCCGTACCGGACGAGGCAGGTGACTCGTCGGTCCCCGCGTTCGAGGAACATGCGGCGAGGAGGAGTACGGCTGCGACGAGGCCGATGCTGCCCGCCCTGAGGCCAGGACGCTTATGCGGGGGTGCGGCGGAGGTCGTGGTCATTGATGGACTCCCAGGTTTGGCAGCCGAGCAGGCTGACGTCCCGGCCAATGGTAGAGGTCCCAGGACAAGTCCTGGGATGAGGTGGATCATCAATCAGCGCGGCCGCCAGCGCTTCCAGAGCGCCGTTGCAGCGGCCCGCGTCTTGCCGTCGCACGCTAGCTCCACGGTGATGGTGATGGCCGAATCGGTTGCGTCGACGACCTCGGCCCGCAGCTGCGAGGGTCGGTCCAACGGAGTCGGGCGCAGGTATCGGACATCCAGACCCGCGGTGACGAAGGGCAACAGTCCAGCGTGTTCAGCCAAACCTAGGCGCTCGGCCTCAAGGATCATCGGGGTGGCGCTGTGGCAGTCCATCACAGTGCAGATGATCCCGCCGTTGAGGTATCCCAGGCCATTGTCGTGTTCAGGCCAGGGGCTGAAGGTGGCTACCGTGCCGACCTCTGCCGCGAAACTTCGCAGTCTCAGACCCTTGGGATTGGCTGGGCCGCAGCCGAAACAGTTCATTTCGGGCAGAAAGCGCTCCTGGATGCTGGGTTCATTGAGGTCGGTCGGCACGGCGACCAGCCTAGGTGTTCAGGCCATCGAGGTTGGAGAGTAGGTTCGCCGGGCAATCGCAGGGGCGGACTTCGCGCAGGTGGGCCGGCTGCCTGTGAGCGTGGGAGCGGCGCAGTGTTCAGCAACCGACACGGAGACGAAACTGCTCGTGTGAGCTGACCGCCCGGTGTACGAAGCCAAGGTGTCGGGTCGCAACGCGGTTCGACCGTCTACTGCCTCGGAGTGAACCCCTCGAAACGCGTTGGGGAATCAGGAGTTGGCACCAATTCAGGGGGCAGACCGGCAGCGCAACCGTCACCTACCCTTGAACCCACGGACGCTGCCGCGCGCCACCCCGTTTCATCGGAAGTTGAGGAATCACCTTGCAGTCGAGTGACACCAGTCCGGAAGCACGCCAGGGAAGTAGGAAAATGAACACACACCTGAAGGTGAACCTGCTCCTGCTACCGACGGTCGCCGCGGTTATCGCGGCACCGCTCGCCTTCGGCGGCTCCGCCGGTGCTGCGACCCTGCCGACGGTGCAGTTGCAGTGGAATGTGACCAGTGACTGGGGTAGCGGGTTCCAAGTCGCCGCCGTATTGAGGAACACGTCGACCAAGGCGCTGAGTCCTTGGCAGGTATCGGTCAATTGGCCACAAGGCGTCAGTTCAGTCTGGGATGCCACTGCGGCTCCAGCAGCCTCGGGAACGACCTTCTCCGCGGCCTCCTACAACGCAAACCTTGCGGCCTCCGGTAGTCAAAGCTTCGGCCTCGTGGCGACCAGCAAAGTCGCCGGCGGCCGAGTTCCGACGAGCTGCACGGTCGCCGGTTTCACCTGCACAGTGACGACCGCCGCCACACCGACGCCAACCGTCAAGCCGACCCCGACGCCGACGCCAACCGTCAAGCCGACTCCGACGCCGACGCCGACCGTCAAGCCGACTCCCACCCCCACACCGACGCCAACCGTCAAGCCGACTCCAACCCCCACACCGACGCCAACCGTCAAGCCGACCCCGACGCCGACGCCGACCGTCAAGCCGACTCCCACCCCCACACCGACCGGTAGTTGCGTTCCGTTCGTCCAGCCCTACGCGGGGATGCCGGCATACAAGGTCGGCGACAAAGTGACGTTCAACGGTCAGGGATACGTCTCGACCTTCGCCCCCAACTGGTGGTCACCCTCAGCGGCGCCGCAGTACTGGGCGGTGACCTCCTGCAGTGGCGTCTCACCGACGCCAACGCCGACCCCAACTCCGACCACAACGTCAACCCCAACCCCAACCCCAACGCCAACCCCAACCGTGCCTGCACCCGCGCCGCTACCGGCGGGCTTCAAGGTTGCACCGTTCGTCAACTTCACGGACTGGCCAAGCCCCGACATCAAGACTGCGATGACTCAAACCGGCATCAAGTCCTACAACTTGGGCTTCATCTCATCGCAGGGTCCCTGCGTAGCAGCGTGGGGCGGGTACCCATCGCTAAGCCCAGATGCGACCGGAGATCAGATCAACTACCTCAATGGTCAGATTGCCCATGTGCAGGCGAATGGCGGCAAGGTCGCCGCAAGCTTCGGGGGAGTGGCCAACAAGGAATTGGCCGAGGTTTGCACGGATGTTCCGTCACTCAAGGCGGCCTACAAGAAGGTGATCGACCGCTACAACTTGGACCGCGTCGATTTCGACATCGAAAGCGGAGCTCAGCACGACCGTGCGGCCAGCACCCGTCGCGGCCAGGCGATTGCCCAGCTTCAGCGAGAAGCGGCAGCCGCAGGAAAAACCTTGACGGTGACCTTCACCCTGCCAGTGATGCCATATGGGCTGACCAGCTCAGCTCTGGCAGTTGTCCAGGACACGGCAACCGCCGGTGCTCGCATCGACCTCATCAATGTCATGGCGATGGACTACGGCACGGGGGTGACCAACATGGGGCAGGCCGCCGTCGATGCCGCGGCCAACACAGCGAAGCAGATCGGCTTCCTGTACCCCGGGACCACCGATGCGCAGCGGATCAGCCGTGTGGGAATCACCCCGATGATCGGCCTGAACGACACCCAGCCAGAGACGTTCACGCTCGCGAACGCGCAGCAGGTGACGACTTGGGCGAAGGCCAACAATGTCGGGATGATCGCGTGGTGGGCACTGGTACGGGATCGACCGTGTGCGAACAACGCCTTGTTGGTCTCCGAGCACTGCAGCGGTACCTTTAACCCGACTTGGGCCTATGCGAGGACGTTCAACAGCTGAGGACCATGCAGGCCAGGCCGCCAAGGAAGGCCGGGCGTCCGGGGGTCTGTCACCATCTCCAGCCTGTCGGTAGAGTGCTTGAATGACTGAAGCCGCCACGCCGCGCAAGTCCTCAACGCCGCGCAAGTCCGCCACGCCGCGCAAGTCCGCCGCACCGCGTAAGTCCGCAGGGACACGGGCGAAGGCGGCGGCGTCCGACTCCGTGTCGAGTTCGGTCGCAGATGGCCAGAATGGCGTCACTGAGGAGGTCTCGGTAGTTGTCACCGAGGACCTCGCCGATGTCGAGGAGGTGCTGCGCGAGACTGCGGCCAAAGCCGCGG